>JASLXL010000021.1 GCA_030740335.1 SAR202 cluster bacterium
TCGATGGCAAGCGCCGGCTGTTTCTGTCTGCAAACGGTGACGAGATGGTCGTCGTTCTCACTCTGGACGGCGAGGTCGACTACACGTTGCCCCGGCCTGTTTTTGACGAGTACCAGGCCGAGGAGGCGCTTTACAAGCCGACTGATACGGCCTTGGTGGGGGATCAGCTATACATTGCTGATGGCTATGGATCCAACTACATCGTGTCTGCCGACGTGAAAACCCGGCAGTGGACCGGTATATTCGGTGGCAAAACCGAGGATCCGACGGAAGATGGCAAATTCGCCACGGCCCACGGCATCGGCGTCAATCCAATCCACCACCAGCTGGATATAGCGGACCGACCACATTCACGCATACAGGTCCACTCTGGCATCGGAGACTTTATTGAGTCGCATAAACTACCGGCAGGTGCGTTTCTGTGCGGCATCAATTACCTGGAGTACAAGTCACATTGGTATGCCGTCATCGGCTGCTTGCGCGATCCGGACGAAGACCGGCCTGCGCCGATCTATATCATCGACGCGGAGAGCTACGACCTCTTGTCTGTCATCCGCCCGAAAGAAGATTTCGGGATTGAGTTGGCGCAGCATCTGCACAACGTCACTCTACACGAGCATGACGACCAGCTTTATCTTGTTTGCCAGGCCTGGAACCCAGGGCACTACTTCGTGCTGCAGAAGGCTTAGCTGCGAAGAGTGAGTCTAAATCCAGCCTCAACGAGGAACAGGGATGATCGGTGACGTGAAGGAGCATCTGGCCGATAGAGGGTTCACTGCTGAACCAATCTACCTGACGGACCTGGAAAGGTCGGTACCTTCAGGTGCGCTTTCTAAAGTGCCGAAGCCTGGCCACTGGCGAACTCTTAGGTATCAGACCGACACATTGTCGGGAACGATGCTGGTGGCAGGGCCGGAGACGGCAGCCCCAGAAGTGATGTACCCCCTGAAGGTGTCCGGGTGGCACGCGGTTTCGATTGGGGTTTGGGGCGACCACATCACGCCGGGAACGACACGCTGGTACGGCGAGATGAGGACATTCGTTGAGGTGTTGGCCAGGCTTAGTGGGGATGACACCCGCACGTTGCTAACCCTTCCGGGGCAGGAGTGGCGGCTCGAAGAGCAGATACGCGAACTGTTCTGGAAGGTCGCAGACCTCACGGACCAAGAGGTGGAGCTCGGCCAGGTGACGTGGCGTATCACGCCTGGCGATGGGGTTGGAGCCCTGCAGAGCGCCGGCGCCCGGATAGCCTATATCAAGCTTGTGCCGCTGTCGGCAGATGAGGTGAAGGAGTTGCGGGCTGACCGCCAACAGACCGACACTCGCCGGGTCTTCGTTCACAATGACGCTGGTGGTCCGCTGTACTACCGTCCGACCACTGCCGAGCAGGTGCGACGCCATGTCGAGCACTACCGTGACTCGGACATGGCGAGGCTCTACTGGGAGGCGGGAGGTGGCGACTCGCTCGGCTATCCAAGTAAGATCGGCAGGTTTCGGACAGGGGACGACGTATCCCAGGACTTCGAGCGAGTTCAGCAGCGTCTCGGGTCTGAGGGCCAGCGCATCTTGCGGGACAAGGGAGTTGAACCGTTCCAGGTCGCCCTGGAGCACGCCCGTCAAATTGGTATAGAGTTTCACGCCGCGTACCGGGTCGCTGGTTTCCACTACCCCCCGCAACACGATCACTTCAATGAGGGCCCGACGTTCTACAAGTCACACCCCGAACTTCGTGGCGTAGATAGGCAAGGCGATCCTACCCCCAGAATATCCTATGCATACCCGGAGGCTCGTGCCTTCGTGGTATCGCTGCTAAAAGAGATCGCAGAATTTCCGATCGACGGAATCTGCTTGCTCTACAACCGCCGACCGCCATTGGTGGAGTACGAACCCTCGTTGGTCGAGGGATTCAGGGGCGAGTATGGTGAGGACCCGCGTCAGATCGATGAGCACGATCCACGGTGGCTTTTGTATCGCGCCAGGACACTGACACAGTTCATGCGCGAGGTTCGCGAGGCAATGGATGAGGCCGGGCTAGCGCAGGACCGAGGCAAACGTCTCGAGGTCTCGGCCGTAGTCATGGGCAGCCTGGAGGAAAACCTATTTCACGCGATTGACCTGAAGGCGTGGGTCGAAGAAGGGCTGATCGATACGATCATGCCATATAGCTCGTTCGAGGACCTAGAGAGTATGGAGGAGGCCTGGACCGATCCCGCAGACATCGCTCCGTTCGTCTCGATTACGAAAGGCACGGCGTGCAAACTCGCGCCTAATATCATGCCTCGACAGCTAAGTCCTGAGGCCATTCGAAAGAGGGCGGCGGCACTGTATGATGCAGGAGTGGACCACATCTTTCTCTGGGACGCCGATGTGCTTCAACCCCGTTCGAATAGTGCTGGATCTTGGAATGTTTTCCGACGATTGGGCCATCGTGAGGAGATTGCAGCGTGGCACAATGCTGGTGAACCAGGTCTTGATACCCCTACCATGGCCATACGAAACCTGGGCGACTGGGATATGTCTTACAGGACGCCTGGATAGGCTAGCGCTGTCCAACTGGAGTCAAGATTGACTAACTACACTGCTGCGGTTATCGGATGCGGGCGCATGGGCGCGTTCATCGACAACGAAACGGTGGGTTCGTCGATTGTGACATTACCCTTCTCGTTTGCCGCGGGCTTTGCAGCTTGCGACAGGACGCGACTAATTGCAGGTAGCGACCTGCGGTCGGAAGTGCTTTCGGCCTTCGGCAAACGGTACGCTATCGAGGGGTCGCGCCTCTACACCGACTACCGGGAGCTGATCGACTGTGAGCGGCCTGACATCTTGGGTGTCGCGACGATGCCTGAGCATCGAGCGGAGATCATGGTCTACGCTGCTGAGCACGGCGTGAAGGCTATCTATGCCGAAAAGACCATGGCTGCCTCGATGGCTGAGGCCGACGATGTGGTGGAGGCTGTCGAGAGCAACGGCGTTGCATTCAATATGGGAACCGGCTTCCGGTGGCACCCCGGCTTCGACAAGATGAAGGGCCTGATCGACAGCGGCGAGGTGGGGGCTCTGCGTGACATGGTGCTGCTCTACAGAAATGGCATCAATCAGCATGGTATTCACGCCCTGGACCTGGCCATGTATCTTAACAACGACGTGCCCGTAGTGGCCGTGCAAGCGAGTCTTGTAGATCCGTCCGACGCCCCGGTGGGCGACGTGATAACCAAGGACCCGGACGCTCGCGGTATTGTCGAGTTCGAGAACGGAGTCACGGCACATCTACTAATTGCGCCTTCCGAGGACGAGCAGTCGGTTTACTGTGAGAAGGGTTATCTCGGCGCATTCGGCGCGCGGCAGCACTGGGTAATGCGGCTTCTCAAGCCTGGTGGGCATCGGGGCCAGGGTGCGATCACACCGGAACTATTCCCGGATTTCGAGCCGGCAAGCTCAACGCTGATGATCATCGAAGACCTGGTCCAGGCCCTCGATAGTGGAGGACAGACTCGAGGTGGGGTTCAGGTGGCGAGGGCGGGCGACGAGCTTACATTCGCATTCGTTGAGTCCCATTTGCGTGGCGGCGCCAGGGTCAATTTGCCTCTCGAGGGCAGCCGCCTACGACTTAACCGTAACCCTGAACCAAGGCCCGTTTTGTTCGAGCCACGGGGAGAAAACTAAACGTCCGAAGGTGCCAGCATATGACCGATGTTGTAGAGCAGGCCAAGGCGTCGTACGATCGTTATCGCATCGCATTCAACACTCGTGATGTAGAGGGTATGGTCGCTGAGATGCACTTCCCTCATAGACGGCTGCCCGGAGGCAACGAATTCGAGGTCTGGGAGACTGCTGACGACTACCGTGTTTCTCGCGGCGAGAGTATGACGGCATCTCTCGGCGAAGAGGGTTGGGACCACACGGCGACGACCTCCATTGAGGCTGTCCAGTCGGGCGTGGACAAGGTGCACCTGGCGTTGAACCAGTCGAGACGACGGGCCGATGGCACGGAGTACAAGGCATTTCCCACACTTTGGGTATTCACCAGAATTGACGGACGGTGGGGTGTGCAGTTCCGCTCTTCGTTCCTTTAGGAGGGCACCTTGACGAGGGCTGAGCCGGCCTGGTGCGATTTCAGGAATCCGGTCAAAATCTGGACAACATGTCGCGCTTGCCGCCCACTCCCGACGCTCTCGCCACCTCCGTTCTCTGACAGAGCGATCAACTCCTCGTACGCGGCTACATAGCCCATCGTCTGGTAGTTGCTGACTATGCCCATCGGCTTGATGGTGCGAGTGATCGTGTCTCCCTCCTCGTCGACGCTTTCGAGTGTCGCCATGCCGGAACTGAGTACGAAGGTTATTTTTCCCGTGGTGCCTGTGATTGAAATTGAAGATGTGTCGAGGGCGTTCTTGGTGCAGTCGAAGTAGGCGTGAACCCCGTTTGCGAACTTGATGATGCCGGTCACCCCGGGTTCTATCTCGGGGTTTTTCCCGCCGTCGCCTCGATACTGGTCCCAGTGGTCAAAGCCCTCTTCAAGCAGCCCCATGACGTGTGTGGGCTCGGAGTCAGCGAAGAAGACCAGCCCGTGAACCCTGTGGGTTCCGTTGCGGAACAGCATAGCGCGGGGTCCGCCCATCGTCGCTGTGATGCTCTTGACCTGGCCGATCTCGCCGTCGCTCATCATGTCCCGGATCTTGTGGTACATGGGATCCCAGGACTTGGTGTGGCCGACGCTCAGTTGCACTCGGTTGTCCTCGCATGCCTTGATCATGCGATTTGCGTCCTTCATCGTCGTCGCCAGCGGCTTCTCGCACATAATGGCTTTGATGCCGCTGTTGGCGGCATCTACGACCATATCGGCGTGGCGATTGTCACTGGTGCCGACCGTGAGGATGTCTAGATTCGCCTCGGCCAGCATCTGTTTGTAGTCGGTGTATGGCTTCGCATTGGGCCAGCGACCTTGCCAGTTGTTTTCGAAATCCTCCAGCAAGTCGGGCACGATATCGCAGTACCCGGCCACCTCAACATTGTCCATCAGCGCGAGACACGCAGCGTGGCCTATGATGACCTCCCGATCAAAGGGCGGCCCAACCTTTCCCCCCTGGTAGGCGGCGCGCGGTCCCGGACTCTGGGGTACTGCCGACGTGATTCCCCTCAGTCCCACGATACCGACACGGTACTGTGTACTGATCATTTCGCTCCCTTTAGGCCCAGACTCACTTCATCCTTTCGGCAATCCCTATGCCCGAAAATTCATTGCCGCAGTAGAAGAGGAGGTCTCTGTCGGGCTGTTCCAGCGTGCAGACGTACTCGGTCATCTTCGAGTCCCATCCCGAATCGGATGACTCGACGATTACCCTTGGGTCGGACTCGAAGTGGATGCCGTCGCTGCTTTCGGCGTACCGCACCCTGTAGCCGGGTCCGGCCGAGTTGTACCAGATCTGGTACTTGCCGTCCCTGTAATAGACGACGGGCTTGGAGCAGACGTAGTCCTCAATCGGGTTCTTGGTGTCGGGCTTGATGAGGGTTCCGGCCTCGTGGGGCGTCCAGTTGAGTCCATCGGGGGATGTTGCCAGGGCGATTCCAATGTTCAGATTCTTTGTGTAGCCGGCCTCGTCCCTGAGCGCCGTGTACCACATCCAGTACTCGTCACCCACCTTCAGGACGGCACATGAGCCGCTGCCGTTCTCGTGAGGCGACCCCGGTTCTCCGGCAGGGAGCAGCGAGCCCAGCCCGCTCCGCCGCCAAGTAATGCCGGCGTCCTCGCTGATGGCAACCATCGTGTGATTGAGTTTGAAGTCTTCCCCGCCGTGGGAGTGGTGGACCCACTCGTTTCCAAATGCGGCGTAGTACATGTACCAGAGCGTATCGGTGATCGGCAACACCCACGGATAGGAGGTCCAGACCGAGTCCAGCTCTCCCGGCACCGCCAGGTCCAGTACCGGATTGCCCCGATACCTGGTCCAGGTGTACGGGTCGTCAAGTGGGGCCTCGGCAAATCCGATGCGCCTCTCCTTTCCACGCCGGCCGTCGCGCTCACCGTAGTAGTACATACGGAGCTTGCCGCCGACCCGCAGAATGTGCGGCGCCGAGGGGCGCAAGTCCCACTCGTCGCCGTCACTATGAGGGAAGATAGGATTGGACGATAATTTGCGCCATGTCCCTGCGTCGACCATGTTAAGACTCCTAGATTGTCAGAAATTGGCGTCCTAGTTGAAGTAGGATAGCCGGACTCGACGGCATTTTCCATCGGAGATGGAATTGGATACAGAATACGGGCCCTGAGTCTCGTTTGACCGCCAGGACACGGGTCTAGAAGCCGCTGAAAGTCTCGTGCAACCGTTCATGCAACGGTTCCAATCGTCGCCGAGTAGCAGCGCGCCATGACGGGAATGCCATTTTCATGCCTTCTCAAGCCAGAAGGAATACAGGCTCGCGCGGTCGAGGGCGAAACGTATGCGGACTGGTCGTGGGCTCGACACGGCGTCCCCGCCGGTCCAGCTCAGTTTCCCGGTTAGGTGGTCGTTTGTGAGCGGCAGGGAATCGTCCAGCGACAGGCCGGGTAGCGGCTCCATCGTCTCGGCGTCGAGCACCTCCGCCCGAATACGCCCCTGCGTAGCGTCTACGTTGACATGAAGCCGGCCGCCGCTGGCTGTATATGGTTTGGTTGTGACGGTTCCAGATTCGTCGGCGTCGAGCGACACGAATCCGTCGAGCCTCAATTTGCCGAGGCACAGTGCCCCGCGCTGCTCTAAATTTTCGTCGGATACTCCGGTGTACAGATCCCTGGGGCCCCTATAACGAGATGCGCCGTAGTAGATCCAAAGGTCGTCGCCTCGGCGTATTGGAGGGCCGCAGACGGAAAGTTGTGCGGTCTCGAAGCTGATCCCGTCCCACGGCTGGACTTCTAGGAAGAGCGCCCGGTCGGCCACCCGTTCCCAGTTGTGCAGGTCACGTGAAACCGCCAGTTCGGTCTGGTTTAGTGCTGTGAAATTGCCGTGTGGCGGTGGTATGGCGCCTGCCGGGTTGAACAGCACCGGGAAGCCGATGTATACGCCCTCATAGTCGACCAGAGGCATCTGGTAGACCTCTGCAAGGTACTCGACGCCGTCTACCAGCGGGGGCGAGAGGTAATTGGGGTTGTTCACGACCGCATCGACGCGCTTTTTACGGTTCTGTTTGTCCTGGAGGTCCGAATGGAGCACCAATCTTGGGTCTGTCCATTCGATGAAGTCCGGGCTTGTGACGAGCCACACGGAGCGACCCCATTCTGTGCCGTGTTTTACCATGCCGACGAACTGGCCCCGCGACGAGTCGTGGAGGAAATTGGAAGTGTCTTTGCTGGGGATGGGCTGGGTGTCCGGGAACGTCCAGTCGAAGCCGTCCGGAGAGAAGCCGGGCAGGCGATCTACCAGCTTCTCGGAGGTGGCAAAAATGCCCTTGAATCGGCGTTGCGGGTCGGGTTCGTGGTCGTCGCGGATGATGTGATAG
>JASLXL010000022.1 GCA_030740335.1 SAR202 cluster bacterium
GTAAAGCGAGCTCCTGACAGGGGGATAGAATGTCCCCAGGGAAGGAGCAGCAGTGATAGAGAACACAGAAGATAAAAACCTAGCTGCAGAAGAGCGAAGCCAGGACACGAAGCGATTCGTTCGTCAGGTTAGATCAGCCACCCGTAGGAAATACACTCCAGAAGAGAAGATCCATATAGTCCTGCAGGGCTTCCGGCGCGAAGTCACCGTCAACGAGCTGTGCCGCCGTGAAGGCATCAAGCCCGCCAACTTCTACCCGTGGATGAAAGAGTTCATGGAAGCAGGCGAACAGCGTCTGAACCGGGACACGGCCAAAGACGCCACAAACCAGGAGATGCCGATCTCAAATGAGAAGGCGCTGAGCTCAAAGCTTTGGCAGCTGAGCTGTCCTTGACCTGAACTGGATGATGTACTAGGCGATATTCCAAGATACTCCACGGCCGGTGAATGGGCGGGTGACTGTTCCGGAAACTCCTGCGTTAGGACTAGACCCGAAGCCGGGGATCGTCAAGGAGTACCATCAGGCCCATCCGTAGACGGGCACAAATGGAGTTCTACGGCACTCAAGATCTACCGCGGAACTCCTACGCATCTACTCGGACGGTGTTGATGTCGAAGAGGGTGCCATCGGTACTTTCATGGAGAGCGTAATCGGGGAGAGGGACAGTCACCTCACGTTGGTGCGGCTCAAAATCGTCGGCCCTCAATGCCAAGAGCATTGCAGCCGCCCGCTGACCAGCCTCATAGAAGGGTAATACAACGTGGGTGATTGGCGGAAAGGAGACGAGATGCATCCAATCCCAGCACCCCAGCGCCATGAGTGAGACTCTGGGCGTCGTCGGTCCGCGATCAATCTTGCGCAGGGCCGACATCGCGCTCTTGGCCGCATGGGATGAGAGCGCCAACACGGCGCTTGCATCTAGATCAGAGACAATCATTTCCGCTGCCTCGTGCAGGTCGGGACGGTCGGCCGCCGCCGGCTGCGA
Source organism: SAR202 cluster bacterium (assembly GCA_030740335.1). The sequence continues at coordinate 987 of JASLXL010000022.1, forward strand.
TCCGGCGTCAGGCAGCAGCGTCCATACGACGCGGTTTCGTCCACCCAACCGTTCTATGGTATCGGAGTATCCTTGGACTTTTCTGATCTGAGGCACCTTACGATCGACGGCCAAGGCGGTGATGTCCCTGTGCCCTTTCGCCCACAGGGTTTCAGTGGCAAAGGCCGCGGCTCGATAGCCGTCGAGTTGCACGACGGCAGTACCAACCGGCGGCACAGCGGGGCCGGATCCCAAGAAAACGCATGGAATCGAGTGGGAGACTAATTCCGTCAGCATTTCGTAAACCTGTCGTTCGCTCGGATCGAACCCGATGAAGACCACGCCTTTCAACGACGATCGCAGAGCGACCGCCGTATAATAGTCTAGGACTTGCATAGAACCACACGTGTCCAGGTAGACCACCTCTCCGTTTCCGGCAACGCGCATCGCATCGTGAATGCCTGAGAGCATCAGTTGATGGGACCCACTGTAAAACTGGGAGCCCAACACGATGATAGGACCGGGTTCCGTCCCCTTGGAGTTGATGTCGCCCAATAAATCTATTATATCTACGGTTATCCCCCAGTCCGTCAAATATGTGGTCAACAGATTATGGAGAATGTCGCGGGGAGCACCGGATTCTCTGAGAATTTGCGCCAGCCGACCGAGGTTTCGCGGGCTTATCGAGGTCCGTCCGGAGCACCAATTGTTTACGCTGTCCCTACTGATTCCCAATAGGGAAGCAGCCATATCACGCGAGAGCCCGACAGCCTTGAGCAAGCTCCCGATATTCTGTGACCTGGGATTGCGTTGCGGCACTTCGCGTTCCATGGCTGTATCTCTCCTACCTTTTTGGTGGGTTCTCAGGCTTCCAACAACCGAAGACGATGAGTTTTGAAAGAATCAGTAACTTTCGACAGGCGTGGCTTCGTTTCACGCATCGCGAGCGGCACGGACCAAATGCGTACATGGGACGGGTATCCAGATATCTGTTTCTTATCGAGTATGGGTCTGTATTTGCTGAATGAGGACACGCGAGTGAACGCCATCATATGGCGGTTCCTTTCTACATTGTAGTCTTACTACAACTTGCAACGCAACCTTTGTAGTGAGACTCCATTGCCTCGTTCGATAAGTCGGCGTATAAATCATACAGCCGTATCTGGATCGTCGCGGTAGGTATTGGATCAATCGAAGGCGGTGGCTTAATCGTTCGGGTGTTTCGGATAGTGAACGAGTCAATTCTAAGGAGAGTGATATGAAACGGATTGGTGCTCTGTCCATACTGGCAGCAACCATGCTGATTTTCGCGTTTGCGTGCGGAGGGGCGGATGAACCGGCGCCAGCCCCCGCTGCAGCGCCTGCAGCGGCACCCGCAGCGCCTGCAGCGGCTCCGGTGCCCGCGGCCGAAAAACCCAAAGGAGTGCCATCTGAGACCCCGACCAATTCACTTATAGTAGCGATCGACACAGTCGGGGATACCGCCGATACACGGGACGGGTCGCGGCCTGTCTGGCAGCAATACAAGACATTGTCACACGACATGCTGCTTGACGTGGATCCGGTCAAAGGAACGCTGATTCCGGGCGTGGCCGAGTCATGGGAGACATCCACGGACGGCGCAGCTTGGACTTTTAAGCTGCGCAAAGGCATGAAATTCCAGGACGGCCATGAAATCACCGCCGAAGACGTCCAATATGGCCTGGAGTGGCAGTTGTCCGAGGCAGGCACGTGTTGCGCCCAGCGGTGGCGGGACATCATCGGAGAGGTTGAGATAATAGATGACTACACGGTGGTTTTTCACCTCAACAACGTCTCCCCCCTCTTGCACTACGAGATCAGCTCCCTGGTCGAGCCGATCTCGGTGGTTATCCCCAAGCATTTCGTCGAAGAGAACAACATCGATATTAACGTGGTCCCTACGCTGATGGACAAAACTCCTCTGGGCTCTGGTCCATGGAAGACGGTCTCACACGTCCCGGCCACTAGCTACGAGTGGGAAAAATCAACTGAACTTCCCCACCCGTACCGGTCTACACCGGCTTTCGACAAGGTGATAATGTACGAGGTGCCGGAGATGGGCACCCGCTTGGCTATGGGGCGCACCGGAGAGGCTGATATCTTCGTTCTGACGCCTGATGCCGCACCTGAAGTCGAACCCGCAGGGCTTTCGATAATGTTCGTACCTGAGAGCAACCAGGCGGTAATCCCCTTCTTCAACACTTTTGACCCGCGAGCCCCTGAGGGCCATCCCCTTCAAGATGTCCGGGTACGTAAAGCCATTGCCATGTCGATAGACCGAGACAAAATCGTCGACACCATCATGGGCGGCTATGCTTCCTACCCATACGGGACTGCAGTCTGGAGCACGACCGCCGGACTGGACCCTGAAGTTGAAATGAAGCATATGCGTGAGAACATCATCCCCTACGATCAAGAGGCGGCGAAAGCCCTGCTGGTCGAAGCCGGCTATCCTGGGGGCGAAGGTATCCCGCCGATCAACTGGCATGCCTACTTCCATATGGGCAGTCCGTGGCTTCCCGACGTCGCCCTAGCCGCTGCCAATATGATAAGCGGAACCCTGGGCATCAAGTTCAGGATGTCGATTACAGAGTCCTCGGTCTACGGCAGCCTCTTCGACGCTGACGGGATAGATGACGAATCTTCAGTGGCCTCAGTGGGCACCCGACGCACAGCTTGCCGCCCTATTCCGTTGCCTCGGTGGCGGAGTGGAATGGACGCGAAAAATAAAGAGAGCTATATAGGCGGCCTCGTCAAGGAAACTGGCGAAGTCTACTGGAAGCACCCTCAATACTTCGATGAGTGGTCAGAGTTCATCAAGAGAACGGAAACCCCCGACACGGCGGAGCGGATGGCGGTAGAGCACGAGATGAAGCGTTGGTTAGATGAGACCTACCTCTGGCCTCCCATTGTCGCAGGCGGCTCTCTGTGGGGCTACAACCCAGGCAAGATCCAGGAATGGGTCGGAACACCATGCCGCACTGAGATAGGCAGGATCTATGAGACCATGCGGCCCTCCTAGATAACGGGAATTCCCCGACGGTGGCGGGCCTGCTAACACCCGCCACCGTCCCATATCCTCCCCAGGGTCAGCAGATGCCATAGGCTTGGTGCCGTACTCAGGCGTGTCACCTCTTCACATGGTATCTGGGACCCCGCGCCTTCTGGGTCACTAAAAAGCCTTCTGGGTCACTAAGAAAAGGACAGCTATGCAGCGCTTCATAGTCCACCGGTTCCTCCAGGGAATCCTCGTGGTAATCGCGGTGATGCTTATCGTTTTCACCCTCTCTCGCTTGACTGGGGACCCCGTGTATCTCATTCTTGGCGATGAAGCGTACACAGAAGACATTGAGGCATTGCGTGAACGTCTGGGCCTCGACAAGCCGCTCATAGTACAGTTGGGCGTCTGGATGGGAAACCTGGTACAGGGAGACGCGGGCACGTCGATCAAGTACAAAGAGCCTGTGTTTACACTCTTTTTCCGTGCCCTGCCCAACACTATGAAGCTGGCGGGAGTGAGCGTGGTGATAGCGCTGGCGGCCGCTATCCCACTAGGCGTGATAGCGGCGGTGAAACGTGGCACCTTCATTGACAGCGCTGCCGCGGGGGTGGCCGTATTTGGCCTTGCGACGCCCAATTTCTGGATAGCTCTTGTGCTCATGTTCATCTTCTCGGTGCAACTTGGCTGGCTGCCAGTGGCGCGCATGGGCGGACCCAGTCACTATGTGCTGCCGGCCATAGCCCTCGGCACCGCGCTAATGGCCGGAGTTATGCGGCTCGTACGCTCCAGCATGCTCGAGGTGCTGGACAGCGAGTACGTCAAGCTTGCTCGCATCAAAGGGCTTTCGGAGGGGGCTGTGTACTGGCGCCACTGCCTCCGGAACGCGCTTATCCCAGTGTTGACTTTGACCGGTTTGATGATGGCCGGGTTGGTGTCAGGGGCACTGGTCACTGAGACGGTATTCGCCTGGCCGGGTGTGGGCCGTCTAACTTACGATGCCGTCCGATTTCGTGACTACGAACTTCTTCAAGCTTCGATCGTGATCCAGGTCATGTTCGTGGTGTTCGTCAACCTTATCGTCGATGTCCTCTATGCGGTCGTAGATCCGCGGATCCGCTATACCTAGGAGGAAGAGAACCATGGCCGTTACTGCAGGCGGGGTCGAATCCCTCTCGGTAAGCTCCGGGTGGAGGCAACTTCTGGACGCGTTGCGTCGAGGCCCCGTCGTTTCTGTTAGCATGATTGGGATTATAGTTTTGGCGGCATTATTTGCGCCGCTCGTTGCCCCACACCATCCCAACGACCAGTCGTTGGATGATCGGCTCTCGCCGCCGATGTGGCAGGAAGGTGGCACTTTTGGCCACATCCTGGGCACGGACAAACTAGGTCGGGACATCTTGTCGCGTCTGATCTACGGCGCTCGCGTGTCTCTGATCATCGCCGGCGCGGTGCTCGCCATAAGCGGCATCTCCGGCCTGGTGATCGGGATCGTCGCGGGTTATTTTGGGGGGCGTGTGGACGCGGTGTTGATGCGAATCGTCGATGCGTTCATCGCGATGCCTGGAATCCTGATTGCGTTGCTGTTCGCCGCCACTCTTGGGGGAGGGATAATCACGCTGATAATCGCCATAGCGCTGTTCAGATGGTCCACCTTCGCGCGCGTCGTGCGTGGTGAGGTGTTGTCACTGCGAGAAGAGGATTTCGTCGCCTTGGCCGTAGTTCATGGCTGCTCACCCCTACGCGTCATGGTTGTTCACATACTTCCTGGCGTGATGAGCACATGGGCGGTACTGGCCACGCTGAACGCGGGCGGCATCATCATCACAGAGGCGAGCCTCAGCTTCCTTGGGGCTGGTATCCCGCCGCCCACTGCGTCGTGGGGGCAGATGGTGTCAGAGGGGCGCACCTTCATCGCTACGGCATGGTGGATTGCCATCATGCCTGGCGCAGCCATCACCGTGGTTGTGCTGGCATTCAATCTATTTGGCGATTGGCTGCGCGATTTTCTGGACCCGAAGCTGCGCGCCTTGCAGTAACCACGCTGCTGGCACATCGGCAATATAGACGTTCTTTGACAACCTACGTGGAAACTGACGGGCGGCACCGTACGGATAATCTGCCCGAGGTTTCTTCGAAAAAATTCAGGCTATCTTCGCTATGAGAACAATGGAGGCAGGTTCGTGACTAATGAGGATCATCTGAACACCCCGCTTAAGGGGATTCGGATGCTCGATTTGGGGCGCTATCAGGCTGGGCCTAGGTGCGGCCTGATGTTCTCCCGTATGGGGGCCGAAGTGATCAAAGTCGAGGCGCTCAACGGGGATGAAAGCCGCGCCCGTGGTCCCACGGTCAGAGGACAGAGCGCCTATTGGGTGCAGTACAACAGCGGCAAGAAGAGCCTTGCCGTCAACCTTCGCACTGACAAGGGCAAGGATATACTCACACGACTCGTGAAAGTATCCGATGTCTTCCTTCAGAACTTCCGTCCTGGCACTATCGACGTCATGGGTTTCGGATACGACGTATTGAGGGAATTAAACCCCAAGATCATCATGATCAACGTTTCCGCTTATGGACAATACGGGCCGTACAAGGACAGGGTGGGGTTCGACCCCATTGGGCAGGCGATGGGCGGCATGATGTCGTTGACTGGTTTTGCTGACGGCCCGCCGATCAAGACATCCTTCCCGCTGATAGATCGGATAACGGCATTGCACGCCACCATCGGAGCTCTGGCCGCGTTGAGGGAACGAGACATTTCCGGGCAGGGCCAAGCCATAGACGTGTGCCTGGCTGACACCGGGTTCACTGTCAACGAAATCCCCGTATCTGCCTACCTGGGAACGGGAATCGCCGCAAAACGTGCCAGCAGGGACAGCGGACTCGGCAATCCGCTTGGCGGCATGTACGAGACAACTGATGGGTGGGTTATCCTTGCCGCAGGCAACGACGCCATGTGGATAAGGATGTGCCAGGCGTTGAACAAACCTGAATGGTTGAAGGACTCTAGATTCAGCACCCGCGATGCCCGCTCGGAAAACAGGTCGTTCCTCGAACAGGAATTGGTGGCTTGGTTTGGGAACAGAGACATGAAGGAAGCGGTGGACTACCTTTCCAGTTTCAGCGTACCCTGCGCACCTGTTAACAACGTCGAGCAGGCTGCTCAGGAGCCCCACCTGCACGAGAGAGAGATTCTGGTTGAGGTGCCGGACCCGGTGGCGGGGAAGATTCACGTGGCAGGTAAGATGATCAAGTTCAGCCGCACTCCAATGGTGGTGGGTTCCGCACCGACAGTGGGGCAGCACACTGAGGAAATTCTCCGAGATATCGCCAGCTACTCCCAAGATCAGATTAGTGCCTTTCAGGATGAAGGAGTGGTTGGAGTCGGTTGAGTTTGTCCTCAAAACTTAAGCGACCCCTATCGTCCTCGTTGCCAGCGGTGACGGCGCATGGGCTCCCAGAAATCCCCAATGCCATTGCATTGTGTAGCAACGTGTGAGATAGATTACGAGGTCCTGCGAGACCAAGAACAGTGATCAGGAGGGCGGGTGTTGGCAAAAGCGAATGGCGATCTGGTGCTCCAGGTAAAAGACCTGCGTACGCACTTCACGACGCGCGCCGGAGTGACGAAAGCCGTCGACGGAGTGAGTTTTGATCTGCGCCAAGGTGAGACGCTGGGGATCGTCGGCGAATCGGCTTGCGGCAAGACGATAACGGCCCTCTCCCTGTTGCGTCTTGTGCCGAGGCCTGCGGGTCAGATCGTCGGTGGCCAGATCATGTTCAAGGGCGAAGATTTGCTTCAGATGGACGATCGGGAGATGCGCCAGATACGCGGACGGCACATCTCCATGATCTTGCAAGACCCTCAAGCGTCACTCAACCCGGTGTTCACGGTTGGCTCTCAAATCATGGAAGCGGCACAGCTGCACCATTCAGACGAGGGCAAGGATGGGTTGCGCCACCGGGTGCAAGAAGCGCTCAGGATGGTGCAGATCTCTGACGCGGTGCGCCGCGTCGCCCAGTATCCTCATCAGATGAGCGGCGGTATAAAACAGCGCATAGTCGGTGCGATGATGATCACTTGCCAACCGGAGATATTGATCGCTGACGAACCCACGACCTCACTTGATGTGACCATCCAAGCGCAGTATCTGCGGCTTTTGCGTGACATCCAGGCGGAAACGGGCCTATCCATCATATTTATAACCCATGATTTCGGCGTCGTGGCCAGAATGTGTGACCGGGTGGCCGTGATGTACGCAGGGCGCATTGTGGAGACAGGAGACGTCCGTCGGATATTTCACCACCCCTCACACCCATATACGCAGGCGCTGATTGCATCCGTACCTAAAATGGGAAAAGTAGAGCGGCTGGCATCCATCGAGGGGCAACCGCCATCGTTGATGGACCTGGGACCCGGTTGCGCGTTCGCTAAACGTTGTACCGCGGTGCACGACCGGTGCTGGGAGGAAGCACCACCCTCTTTCACTATGGCGGACGGTCACCACGCGGCCTGCTGGAAGCTGGAGGCATCATGAACGACATGGTCATCGAGGTTGAGGGCCTTAAGAAGTATTTCCCCATCACCAAAGGAATCCTTGTCAGCAAAACAGTTGCGCAAGTACAAGCCGTCGACAACATAAGCTTCGGCATCCGGCAAGGTGAGACTCTTGGGCTTGTAGGAGAATCGGGCTGTGGCAAAACGACGACCCTGAAGATGGTCTTGCGACTAGAGCAGCCCACTGCGGGTCGTGTTCTGTTCAACGGCCAGGACATCAAAGACTTCAAGGGAGATGAGTTGCGCGACTACCGAGCTTCGGTGCAGGCCGTCTTTCAGGACCCCTGGGCCTCGCTCAACCAAAGGATGCGTGTTGGACGTATAATCTCGGAGCCGATTCTGGTCAACGAAAAGATGCCACCCGCTGAGGCCGAAGATCGGGTGGCCGAGGTCATGGAGGAAGTAGGCCTCTCGCCCGGCCTGGCGGATAGGTTCCCTCATGAGTTCAGTGGAGGACAGCGCCAGCGCATTGCGGTCGCTAGCGCTCTCGCAAGCTATCCTCGACTCATCGTACTCGACGAGCCGGTGTCTGCACTGGATGTCTCAATACGCGCTCAGATCATGAACCTGCTCAAGGATATACAAGAAAAGTATGGGCTGAGCTTTTTACTTGTAGCGCACAACCTCGCGACAGTCCGCTATCTCACCCACCAGACGGCGGTGATGTACCTGGGCCAGATCGTGGAGTACGCCTCCACTGATGAACTCTATGAGAACCCGCTTCACCCATACACGAAAGCCCTTTTCTCGGCCGCTCTTCCCAGCGACCCGGACGATCAACGTGAGGAGAATATCCTTACCGGAGAAGTACCTTCTCCGGTAAATCCGCCGGCGGGATGTCGGTTCCACCCACGGTGTCCTCTTGCCACGGAGAGGTGTGCGGTAGAGGCGCCCATCGTGAAAGAGACGGCCCAAGATCACACAGTTGCCTGCCATCTATATTGAATCCTCTTTGCCTGTCCGATGGCGAAACGCAAACCCTGGCCCTCTACGAGCAGCTCCAAAGGACACACGAGACTCAAGGATGCGGATTATGAAGATCACCGACGTGACGGTGATGGGATGCAACGGCTTCGCCCGGGGGAGTGAGAGGTCTTGCTGGCGCGAGTACACACTGATGAGGGCATTATTGGACTGGGGTTCACGGGTGCGGGCATCTCGCTATGATCCGGCCGGTGTCATTGCTGCAACAGACTTCGTGCTCCGGGAGTTCAAAGGGGAGGTGGTCGGCGGGAACGCATCTCAACCCACGCCAATACGGCACACCAACCCCCTTCCCAATGAGCTGGCGGGAAAGGTGGGAACGTACGCGAACAATGGGCGTAAAGCGGTCAAGATTCACGGCTCGACCACGACTGTTTCCCTGGAGGGGGCTGAATCAGAGCGATCGTTTCTCAAAGATTGATATGAGCGGAGCCCTCCGGGATGTCAACCAACAAATTTTGAAACCTGGGTGCTCCTATGACTGATGGATACGCTGTGCTGTTTTTTCGACTGGTGCTCGGAATATTCCTGGGATTTACCTGTATGGTTATCGGCTATGTACTGAGCTGGGCCGCCCTTCTCTCGCTGCCAGGAAACCTCGAAATCAGCTCAAGCGGAGGTTTAGCTGGCATGGCACTGGGGGCAGGTATCGGAGCATCTATCGGCTGGTGGGAGACAAAAACCCAACGTCGCTACCAATTGGCGGCGGTTGTGGTCGTGATCGGAATCGCACTGCTAGGGGCATGGATTGGGCAGCAACTCGTGTCGGTGGAAATTGCAGGAGCCAGGGCTTCTGTGCAAAGGTTCAAGCCGGTGGCATTCGGAGCCTTCTTGGGTGGGAATATTACTGCGTTAGCGATCTACTCCATCCTCGCCTTCGTCAGAACCCACGGATCAAGATTCAGTCGCACCTCGAGGGCGTAACCCCGACACAGATCGCACCGCGTACGTAAATCCCATGTCGCCAACTTGCCTGGTCCATCCGGGTACCGGCGCATCGCCGAGGCGTTTGGTTGTAGCCTTCTACGGGGGCTGTGATGACAAGAGGTGAATTTGAGGATTGCGAGGGCAACAACGCCCCACTTGCCATTAAAGTATCCGCTCCTGGAACCCAGGCTAACTTAGGGTAATGTCTTTTTAGAAATAGAGACGGCCGAAGGCCTCATCGGGTACACCCTCTCAGGATGCCAGTTAAACCGGCAAGTTAATATACACCTAAATCAGCATGGGGCTTGGAACCGTCACTGTTTTAGGTGTGCACCCCGAGTCGCCTCTTACAGCCCTTTGTCGGCCAAAAAGGCGGCCAGGTCGGCGGTGCGGCAGGAGTAGCCCCATTCGTTGTCGTACCAGCCCACGACCTTAACCAGGTCACCGCCCATCGACATCGTCGAGAGACCGTCGATGATTGAGCTATGGGTGTTCAGCTTGAAATCGGAGCTTACTAGTGGTTCGTCCGTGTACTCAAGTATGCCGTTGAGCGTGGTGGATGCGGCGGCCTTGTAGGCGTCGTTGATCTCGTCGACTGAAGCGGCTTCGCCCAAATTGGCCACGAAATCGGTGACGGAGACCGTGGCCGTCGGCACACGCATGGCCATGCCATGAATCTTGCCGTCCAGCTCAGGCAGCACCAGTCCCACTGCCCGCGCTGCGCCCGTGGATGTGGGGATGATATTCAATGCGGCGGCTCGCGCTCTTCGCAGGTCCTCGTGGACCTGGTCGAGTATCTTCTGGTCGTTCGTGTACGCGTGGACAGTCGTCATCAGGCCGCGCTCCACACCGAAGTTGTCGTTGAGCACTTTGACCATGGTGGCGATGCAGTTGGTCGTGCAGGAAGCGTTGGATAAGATGTCGTGCTGATCAGGGTCGTAGTTGTCTTCGTTGACGCCTAGGACGACGGTCAGGTCCTCGCCTTTGGCGGGTGCGGAGATGATGACCTTCTTGGCGCCGCCTTTGATGTGGCCTCTGGCTGCTCCAGCGTCGGTGAAGAACCCGGTCGATTCGACGACCACATCGGCCCCGAGATCGCCCCAGGGTAGCTGAGCGGGGTCACGCTCGGAGAGCACGCGGATCGAATTGCCGTCGATCTCGATGCTGTCGTCGGTGGCCGAGACTTTGCCTGGGTAGACGCCGTAGGTTGAGTCATATTTGAACAGGTGGGCGTTGTCGGAGGGTTTGCCCAGGTCGTTGACGGCCACGACGTTCAGCTGGTCGGGGTGCCGTTCCATGATGGCCCTCAGAACCTGTCTTCCGATCCTGCCGAAGCCGTTAATTCCTACGTTGGTCGCCATGGGCTGCCCTCCTGATTTGAAATTGATGAGTATGAGTGCGGTTGGTCAAACTGAAAGATCAATGAGCCCCACAATCTTAACTCAGGTGAGAGTCGTTGGGTACTCGGAATCGTGAAGAATCTGCATCGACTTTTAGCATCTCGATACGCCCTGAAACCATCACCGGACGGAAGTCAGCGGGAGGTGAATCGTGAGTACACTGCTGAGCCGGCGAAGATGGCTTTATCGCCGAGCTCGTCCTCGATACGAAGGAGCCGATTGTATTTCGCCGTCCGCTCACCTCGGGCGGGAGCGCCCGCCTTGATCTGCCCTGCTGAGACACCGACGGCTAGGTCTGCGATCGACGTGTCCTCGGTCTCGCCTGACCGATGGCTGATCACCGTGCCCCACCCGGCGTCGTGGGCGATCCGGATCGCTTCCAGCGTCTCCGATAGCGTGCCGATCTGGTTGAACTTGATCAGCACCGCATTGCCCGCGTCCTGCTCGACGCCCTGCCGGATCGTATCAGGGTTGGTAGTGAGCAGGTCGTCTCCTACAAGCTGAACCTTCGTGCCGAGACGGCTGGTCATCTTCGCCCAAGACGTCCAGTCGGTCTCTGTTAGCCCGTCTTCTATCGACACCAAGGCTGGGTAATTGGCTAACCACTCCTCGTATAGGTCGATGAGCCCATCTGTCGACAGCCTCCTGCCTTCTCGAACGAGATTATATCCACCGGTCCCCACAGCGAACTCCGACGCCGCGACATCCATCGCCAGGAAGCAGTCTTGGCCAGAGATGTAACCTGCCTTCTCGATGGCCTCGATCAGGATTTCGACGGGCGCTTCATTGGTGGCAAAAGCCGGAGCGAATCCGCCCTCATCGCCCACCAAAGTGCCTAGATTCCGGTCGCTGAGGATGGACTTGAGGGCATGGTAGACTTCGATTCCCGCTTGCAGGGCGCGAGAGAACGAGTCGAACCCGGCCGGGACGATCATGAACTCCTGGAAGTCAGTGGAGTTCTCGGCATGCCTGCCGCCGTTGATCACATTTAGCATCGGAACAGGAAGCGTGACAGAGCGGTCTCGGGCCATGTATGCATACAGAGGTTGACCCGCGCTCTGTGCTGCCGCACGCGCCACCGCGAGTGACACGCCTAGAATTGCGTTCGCGCCGAGCCGACTCTTGTCGGGAGTGCCGTCGAGCTTCTTGAGCGCATCGTCAATGGCAGCCTGGTCCAACGGATCGACGCCCATGACCGCGTCGGCGATCTCGGTGCGCACGTTGTCGACGGCTTTGAGCACGCCCCGTCCGCCGTAGCGCGACGAGTCGCCGTCTCGGAGTTCGAGCGCTTCAGCCTCGCCAGTTGAAGCGCCAGAAGGCACGAGCGCCCGGCCCAACGCGCCGTCGGACAGAACGACATCCACCTCGACGGTCGGGTTCGCCCTGGAATCAAGCACTTCGCGAGCCTTGACCTCGGCAATCGCCGTCATGGCATCCCGGCCTCATTGCGCCGCCTCGCAGCATCGAGCGCTTTGTTCACGGCGTCTACGGGGTCGGACGCGACAATGATCGCCTTGTCAACGCCGCCATCGCGGTTGAGCTGCCATGTGCCGAGTCCGATTACAGGGATGTTATCACCCAACGCATGGCCGATCTCCGACAGTGTTCCGAACGCGCCGCCTACGGCAATCGTCGCCCGGCCTGTCTTCACGACGATCACATTCCGGGCATAGCCCATGCCGGTGCAGATGGGGATGTCCACCCATCGATTGGCGTCGCTTGGATCGTTCCAGGGCAATATCCCGATCGTCGTCCCGCCGGCCAGTTTCGCGCCAAAGCAAGCGCCCTCCATGACGCCGCCAAGGCCGCCGCACACGACTGTCGCTCCGCGGCTAGCTAGCTCATATCCAACACGCTCCGCCGCAAGCGTAACATCCGCCGTCGGCCTACCCGCTCCAATAACCGAGATTATCACCTTTCACACGCTCTCCGTAGCTGGTACCTACACAGAGTCGATTATATCAGGAGGTTACGCTTTGAGGGGCCATTTGCCGGTTGCACCGTTGTCCGAATCACCAACTTCCAGGCGGAGTCTGTGCGCCAAGACGGACCTCTGTTGAACACCAACCACAGCCATGCTGTGAGCGAAGCAATGCTGACCGATAGAAGGACGACCAGCATATACCCATCCTCGTCAAGCCTGTATGTCGTGGGTTTCCGGATCCAAAGCTGAACGCTGAAATGGCCGTGAACAGCGCCCGGCCGGTGGCAACCGACGCCATCGTGCGGAGGCCGGCCAGCTTTTCCGCCAGGCGGAGCTCGACCTCGATGACACCCTCCCGGCGCTCCGGCCAGGATGATCCTGACCTGTCCCCTTGAAAACTGGTCTAGGTGTAATGTTAGTAACCTGGGCGGTAGAAAGGAGAAATACCAAGGAAGAACCATACGCCAGAACAGATCATCAACAAACTGCAGGAGGCAGAGTCAGCCATATCCGGAGGCGGCACGACGGCCGAGGCCAACGGCCAGATCTGAGTCACCGAGCAAACCTTCTACCGATGTGGCGTAACGAGTATGGGAGTCTAAGGGTCGACTAAGTCAAGGGTCTGAAGCGACTCGAGTTGGAGAACGATTGCCTCAAGAGAGTTGTTGCCGACTTGACCATGGACAACCAGGCACTGTAAAGAGGCAGCTGAGGGAAACTTCTCTAAGCCCGACCCGTCTTCGCCGATGCGCTGAGCACGCTAGAGAGGCCTTCAGAGTCTCACAACCTTCGGGCCTGCAGAGTGCTCGGTCGATCCTGGTCTATCCAGTGATATGAACTCGCAGCCTCGGATGACGAGCGGGCTCTCACAGATGACGTCATCGGACTGGCAAGCCGGTACGGTAAGTACGGCTGCCGCAGGATCACCGCCCTACTCAAATATCGTGGTTGGAGTGTGAACCACAAGAGAATGGAGAGGATTTAACGGCGATCGGGGCTGATTGGTACATTAAGTCCTCTGACGTTATCGAGTCTTTGACCGAGTTGATGGTGCCCAAGGGTGTGCCCGATCACATTCGCTCCGACAATGGGCTGGAGTTTACGGTCGGGGCTATTCAGGAGTGGCCAAGGAAGATGGGAGCTAAGACACTGTACATCGGGACATCAGAGTCCGGGTCACCTTGAGAGAATGGCTGTGTGGAGAGTTTCGGTGAGAAAGTTCAGGGACGAGTTGGTGGATTGGGAGATCTTCTACACGTTGCCGGAGGTGCAGGTACTGGCGGAGCAGTACAGACAAGCCTAAAACGGCATCAGCCGCACGGCTCGTTGGGCTACAGCCGCCGTCACCACAGATCATCCAGGCTGTTGACACGGTTCCAGCCCCTATTGGAATATCGTAGGGAGTGGTACAAAGACTGGGGCAGGAACCGTATCAACGTTCGTTAAATGACGTTAAGGCTTTTCAGATTCTCAATTGCAGCGTCATCGTATCCAATGCTTTGAAGAATTTCCTGATTATGTTCGCCTAAAGCAGGGGCAAACCCCGGATTACTTGGTGTTTCTGAAAACTTCCAGGGACTACCGTGAACCTTGATGTTTTCACCAAGCTCCGGGTGAAAGAGTTCTTTAACGTAGTTGTTTGCAACAACATTCGGATCGTTCGAAGCTTCTAGCAGGGTGTTCACTTTAGCAGCTACCATGTCAGCATCTCGCAAAATACCTACCCAGTGATCCCTGTTGTTTTGAGTAAATAAATCTGCCAAGCATGACAGGATTTCATTC
>JASLXL010000023.1 GCA_030740335.1 SAR202 cluster bacterium
ATCTGAACGGCACGAAGCTGGCAGTTGGGTGTGCTCGTGGTGACGTACTAGGCCCACCCCTGGGCAATGCGACTCTCCAATGGCGCGACTGGGTGTCGCAGGGACTGATCGACGATCTGGTCATCGACCAGAGCTCGTCCCAATGCCCGTCGCTCTGGCACCAACTGTGGCCAATGCATCGAGGATACGGCTATGTGCAGAACTATCTGGACGGCCATAACATGCCTCCCCTGGTCGAACATATTGGGGAGTACAACGACTTCATGAAGGACCACGTCACGCGCCTCTACGTCGCCAGGCAGTGGAAGGAGCGGTCCGAGTCGGAGGAGGCCGAACTTCTGACTACGCCTGGCGTGGAAGGCCTGGCATTCAGCGCGTTCCGATTCGATAACCCCGGCCCACTGGCTCGTGACAACTGGGTCATAGGCCCGGACGAGGAAGAATAGGGGTGATGGTATCGGGTTTGCGTTTGGATTAGCTTGAAACAGACTGGTGACCCACGTGTATCTGATTGTTGTGGGTTGCGAATACTCAGGGGGTCAACGCTCGCGTCGGCCATGCACACGTGGGGCGGTGAGACGATGGGTGGAGGATTCGATCCGAACCTGATCCATGACCACTACAGCTTTCCCCACACGTCGGGCCACGGCCACGAGATGACCCCTGCAATTGTTGGCCCTTGCACCGCCCCTCCCGATCGACACTAAGGATCGGACCGTGCGAGAGACGGTTGAGGAGTTCGAGAGAGTCATGGGGCCAGTCCCTACAGACACGGACCGGCACAGACTACGAAAGCACAGCGCGGGCTGAGCCAGAATCTACAGGTTCAAGGTAGCGTGCGATCGGTTCCGCGCAAGTACCAACGACCCGGGAGATCGTACGACCCCCGTCCCTAATCTGCCTGTCTGAGCTGCTCGGCTAGCTGCATGTGACCGACGTGCTCGGCCTGGTGCATCAACACGCCTAGCAAAGAATCCCTTACGCTCTTGCTCGCCGCTGCGTCGCGGGTCCGCACTTGGCGACCCAGGCTTTGAGATGTCTCCAGGGCCAGTGCACTCCGACTCCGCTTTCCAACGCGCTCGATCATTGCCACCAGCGCATCAACGCTGGCGATCGGGGAGGCGAACTCGGAGTCACGGTCGCGGTTGACGGGGGTACCGCCAATGTACTCGTGGATCGTCGCCGCTTCACTGCCGAACATGTGGGTTGCCAGAACAGCGGCCGAATTTGTGTCCTCGACATCGGGAGACCACATGATGCCGTCGTCCCCGATCTGCCGCACCATATCAATCACCGTAGACTTGACCCCATCGAGAGCCGTTACAAGCTCTTGTATCTCTGTGTCCAATGTTCTCTCTCCCTACGTATTGTCCTCGTCGCTCGACATGTTTGTGCCACGGAGCTGGATGTTCCGGATGTCGTATTTGCCTGGGTAACGCACCGGGAGGTGGCCAGATTCGATCATGAGGTCTAGCGGGGCGGACCTCGTGCGAAGGGGCAGTTCGATCCGTTCGTGCAGCCGGGCGGACTCGTAGACCGCTAGCGCCATCTCGAGAGACCTATAGCCGTTGACTGCGTCTCCTCGATAGTCGTCTCGTTCGCCCTCGATCCAGTCGGCGAGTTCGTCGGCTTGAGACGCTGGTCCCTCGTGCCATTCGAAGGCATCGTGATCGGCATCAAAAAATCGCCCATTAGGTGCACGTCGTTCCATGGCTCCGCCTGTTTGCCTCGAGAGGAGCCCATAGTAGGACGTTTGGAGGTCGATAGTGCCCTCTGAACCGTACACCATGCAACCCTGGTAGTATTCCGGCGCGAAGTCGCTGAGGATCAGCGCGTCGATGCCCCCATCGAACTCGAACGCGCCCATAGCGACGTCTTCGATCCTAGTGGTCCGCTCGTGGCGATCCGTCTGGCGTTCGACGGCCCCCATTACGAACCTGCATTCGGCGTCCCCGAGAATGTACCTAAACATGTCGAACAGGTGTGTGCCCCAGTTGAGCAACCCGGCCCCAGATATGCTCCTCATGACCTGGACCTTGCCTATGGCACCGGATGCAATGAGCGACCTGGCCTCTGTGTAGGAAGGCAGGAATCTGCGCTGATGCCCAATAGCCAACTTGACGCCGTTGCGTCTGCAGGCGACCAGCATCTCGTCGGCGCGTCCCATGTCCTCCGCCATCGGCTTCTCGCATAGGATGGCCCGTGGCTTGCGAGCAGCAGCCTCGATGGTCCATTTGGCGTGGCCCCGGTGCCACACGCACACCGAAACCACGTCGAGTCCTTCCATGTCGAGCATCTCTGCTGCATCGGTATAGTGTTTGGCGCTGTAGCCGTCGTGGTCAATGAATTTTGTGTCAAAATCTGCCATCGCTTCGGTGCTTAGGTCGGCCAGGGCGACGACCTCGTACCGGCCACAAGCGAGATAGCCTTGCACATGGAAGGCGGCAATAGATCCACAACCTATGACGCCTACCCGCAACTTATCTGACATCGAGATACCTCCACCGTCTGGGTGTCAGGACGCGCTACCCTTCAACCGCACCTGTTGCCCGCAACAGGGTCTCTTGGACGAGCAACTCATGGTCCAAAGAGCGGTCAGGTTTCTTTAATCCGCGTATGTCCTCGACGAACGCTGCCAGGCTGGCTACATATCTTGGCCTAGCCTCTAGCTGGACTGTAGTGACCCCCTCAGGAAAGCCGCCCTTAGCCTCTGTCAAACACAGACGAAGTGTTGTCGAAGGTTCCATGGGTTCCAGAATCGCTGAACCGGTGTCACCGTACACCTCGAATCTTCGTGCCGCGGGTTTGGGCTCCATCGCCGCTATGTCGACAATTGCCATTGCGCTATCGAACTCGAGGATGACCACTGAATTATCTACAAACCCGAGTGTCTCGGAAAGCTCGGTGTGGAGAAAGGAGGTGATTTTTTTTGGCCTACCCAGTATCCAGACCACCTGGTCCAACACATGGCCTCCAAGGTCATAGAGTATCGCGCCCTGGTGTTTCGCCAGGCGAGCATGGGAGTCTACGCCAACGTTGGTGGACATATGGGCCCGGACTGAAAAGACGTTGCCGAGGTAGCCCGACCGGGCCCACTCCGCTATACGCGCGAAGCCATCGTTGTAGCGAAACATGTAGCCCATTTGAACGAGAAGGCCCTGCCTCT
>JASLXL010000024.1 GCA_030740335.1 SAR202 cluster bacterium
GCCCCCACGCCCCGAGATTGGTGGGCCCGCCCCGCTTTTGCATCGTCACCGGCCGAAATATCGCCCCGCCCCCCAACACCCACACGAGGGTGGACTTGAGGCAAGGACCATTCCCAATGTCCATCGCCTTCTTTGCCCACGCTCACTTTTTGGGATTTGACGCCTTTCGAATATTTGGCTCGCCGGAGAGTGGCCATGGAGATACCAGCGCTCTTCGCTTCTTTTCGCACTTGTTGGACGGCAATAGGCCCATCAGCCAGAAGTTCGACCAGGAACTCCACCGCCTCGACGAGCGCAAAACGCTCCTTGGGAGGTTCGGGTTGGCTTAGGACATCACTCATCTTGATATCAACCGGGGTCGGTTCCCAGTCAAAAACATCGTCGTTGAAGCGGAAACCGAGTACCTCCGGCGGAGCAGAGAGATTGGACTTGATGGAGCCGAAGACCCTCCGTGCGTCATCGTCAGGATGAGGAGCGACAAGGAATGCGCTGCGGGCCACAGCCACGAAATCGGCGGACGACGAGACACGGTACAGCGCGTTGTGCTCGAAGGACCGCTTGTTGAGGTGCTGGATGGTCAACACCGCACAGCCTGTCCGCTCAGCCATGGATACTACTGGCGTCAACAACTGCCGCACGTCGGACGCTTTGTGTGAATCTTTCCCACGGACGAAGGCTGTCATCGGGTCAATGATCAACAAAATGGCATTGCGCTCTGCGATCTCGACTTCGAGCAGCCGGAGGTGTTTGTCGAGGGACAAGCTCTCGAGGGCTTCAGCGTTTGAGACTGTGACGTCTATATGGTGAACTCTGCTCACATCTGCCCCAAGGTTGTCGAGTCGTGGCCTGACCGTGTCAGCCAGGCCGTCCTCTGCGGTCACAATCAGCACATCGCCCTCTACAACATTTCCTCCGTCCGGCCAAGTGCCTCCCCTGGAAACCCTCGCGGCGATATCCAGGGATAAGTAAGACTTGCCCAACCCGGCATCCCCTGCCAACAATGTGTTCTTCCCGCGGGGAATACGCCCAGGCCAAAGCCAGTTCACCTCCTCCGGCTTGACACCGGAGAGTGTCGTTACTAACAGGCGTGGCCCTGAAGGCTGCGCATTCTCGACGATTTTTCGCACCATGGATTCACCCTCTGAGGACATCGTTAAAATCCTTTCCAACTGGTGGGGTGGCGACGCTGACAGCTCTGCCTTCGGAAGCCCAACGTTCAGCCGCCCCAGCCGCAGCTCTTCGACCTGCAGGGTCAGGGTCGGCACAGATCACAACCTCTGACGCCATTGGCAAGGCAGGCAGCGCCATGGAGCGCAACGCCGAGGCGCTGGTCGCCGCCCAGACCGACATGCCTGTCTCCTGGAGTAGCGTCATACCGTCCTCGATACCCTCGCTGATGGCCATCTTGGCTGCGGGTGACCCGAGGCGCACGGCTCCTCCGGCCATCGGCCCTAACGACATCTTGGCAGGGTTGACGTCCGCCTTACCGGAGCCGCCTGGGAGCAGATACGTGCGGTGGATAGCCGTCACGTCCGTGCCGGGCCACCGCATCACGGCGGCGACCATCGCCGGGAACGCCTTCCCGCTGTTTGTGTGTTTGAGGGATGGATGGAAGCGTAAGACAGGCGGTACGGAAGCGGTTATGCCTCGGCTTTTCATATAGGTCTCAACGACTGTGCCTTGGGCCTCAACAGCCACCTCCCACAGCCCTCGGGCATACAAGCCAGTGTCCTGCTGATGTGCTACACGATGCCGATGAACGATTTTCGGAGGACTCCATCCGCCATGATCGTTGCCGCATCTGCAAGTACCGGTAAGCAGGTGGCTGTAGCCGGAGGAGCCGTTATCTGGCAGACTGCCAGACATCTCCTCGCGGGTGCAGATGGCCCAGTCCCCGTTCTGAAAGCCCCAACAACGCCGTCCTTGCCCTTTCGGTAAATATGGATGGCCGGAGCAGATTGGGCAGCGATTCGCCTGGGTGAATCTTTGGCCTGGCAGAACGCTCATCGGACTCACCTCAAGAGGAATCGGCTATCAACTTTTCGATGAACTTCTCCACGGCCAAGACCGGAATCCGTCGAGAAGATCCGATACGGACCGACTCAATCTCGCCGGACGCGATGAGCTTGAACAATCTGGTCCTACCGATAGAGAGGATGTTTTGTGCCTCGACCGTGGTCAGCAACTTCATTTCGCTAATGTTGTTTCTCATGATTCCTCCTGGGGTTCATTGAACTCGGGCGACTTGATTCTTGCGGAAGTATAAACTACAATTACAGGCCATGCACGTGACCGTTCCGGCAATATAAACTAGGAGAATCGGCGATATTGGATAAACCCTATCGATCCAATGCTGTTAAAGGGAAGCGGGGTTTCCAGTCCCTATTGACTGGCACTCAGCAATCCCAACTGCTAAGAATCTGGGTTCAGAACGATTGGAAGAACGCACCTGTCCGAAAATTCTTGAGTGACAACTACGAGTTGGAGCTCCGGGACAGGACTTTGAGGTACTACAAACGGCGTCTACGAACGCGTTGGGATATGGTCTCGAGCGAAATAGATGAACCGGTGGACTGGGCTGACTTTGTGACACTCGCCAGGCACGGTATCCCCGACCAGCATCTACGAAAACTTCATGAGATGTGGCAGGAAATACAGAAGGCATGCATTGATTCTGGGGCCATAGCTATCGAGCCGACCTACCGCAATCTCAAATGGTGGGCATTCATGCTTGAATACTATTCGGATACCATCGAGCAAATCGGAGATCTGCAGATGATTGCCGAACAGTACGCCGTTCGTGAGCTAATGGCCGAATTTGACGGCACCGGCGTGGATCGGAAAGACCTCGACATGTGGCTCCTATATCACCCGTGGACCGACGAACAGGGCATGGCAAAGTATGTGTCCGATATAGAGACCGAAGCGATCCCGGGATTGGATCTGTCCAAGTATGGCTGGGGGATCGAAATAGCCTATGTCGCTAATGTTGACGAATATGCATTTAAAGGGTTGTACTTGGCTTCTCTCAATGCGTTCCTCGCCGAATCACCGGAACCGTATCTATTGCCATCCCAAATAATGGACGATTATCTACCAGAGATTATGGATAAGATCCAGACGAGACATTCCTCCGAAGGAGGTCAACCTGATAGTCAATAACAAATGAGGACACCCTACGAATAGGGTGCCCCCAAGGTGATGAGCCTCGACCGGCAACGTAGCGGCAACTACGAAGCCGACGCCCCAGTTTGAACTGGGCAATGGCTCTTTTGTAATTTACAGGAGCGGACCACGATATGGCAAAGACTAGACGGGCCAATTCAGAAGGAAGCATCTGGAAACGCAGCGATGGGAGATGGGTGGCGGCGGTGATTACTGATAATGGCAGACGGATATCCCGTTACGGAAAGACCCGGGCAGAGGTTCATGCCCAGCTGCAGGCACTGCTGCGTGAACGTGAGATTGGCCTCGAGGTCGGTAGGAGCCGCCAGACAATGGGCGACTTTTTAGCTGGCTGGCTGGTGTCGAGGAAGAATTCGCTGAGGTCGAATACTTACCTTCGCTACCGCCAGTTAATCCATCTCCATGCCATCCCTGAAATTGGGAAGATCAAGCTTACCAAACTCCGACCACATCATCTGGAAAAACTTTACGCGAAGAAGTTGGACTCCGGATTATCACCGACGACGGTGCGCCACCTCCATGCACGGATTCACACGGCCCTGGAGCAAGCATTGCGCAGGGGCCTGATATTCCAGAACGCCGCGAGCTTAGTGACTGCGCCCGCCAGGGCGTATACAGAGATGAGGTCGCTTACCCCGCAAGAGGCCAAGAAGGTTCTCAAAGCCGCCCGGGGCGACCGGCTGGAAGCCCTCTACGTGCTGGCTCTCACCTCAGGTATGAGGCGCGGAGAGCTGTTCGCCCTGTCATGGAGTAACGTGGATCTTGAGAATGGGACACTGAAGGTCGCGGGAGCCTTATTGGCAGATGGGACAATCGCCCCGCCGAAGACGTTGAAGAGCCGTCGGCACGTTGCGCTCACCAAGTTGGCGATCGAAGCATTGCAGCGCCGAAGAATAATTCAACTTGAGGAGCGTCTGGCTGCCAGCACGGAGTGGGACAACGAATTCGATCTTGTGTTCACCAACCTAGTCGGGAACCCATTGAACCCCTCAAACTTCAGTACCAGGGACTTCCCCGCCCTCCTGAGGCGGTCCGGAGTCAAGAGGATCAGATTCCATGACTTGCGTCATTCCACGGCGAGTCTGTTGCTATCACTGGATGTACACCCGAAGATAGTGCAGGAGCTCCTCGGGCATTCGACCATCGGCGTCACGATGGATATCTATTCACATTCGATGCCGAGATTACAGGAGGAGGCAGTGACGAGGCTGGACACCCTTCTTGCCCCATAGGGTTCGCCGGGCTGCTGTCAAAACTGCTGTCAAAGTCGTAAATGTCACAGCCCCATGGGTGAGATTAGGGCATTCCTAGACACGGAATGCTGGCGCGCCCGGCAGGATTCGAACCCGCGACCCTCGGTTCCGAAGACCGATGCTCTATCCGCTGAGCTACGGGCGCGCGATTAA
>JASLXL010000025.1 GCA_030740335.1 SAR202 cluster bacterium
CAATTACGCCAATGACAGAGGTTATGTACTCTATGGTGAACTTGTGTGAAACTGCTGAAACCGACGAGAGTTCGAGGGCAGCCCCAACTCTCTCTCCCAAACAAGTTTTGCCGGGGACAGGAATGGATTCCCAATGGCAAGCACGTTCGCCAACGAGAGTCAAGGATTGTAGCCAATTAGGATATTGGCGCATGAAGCGCCGGTGAAACCAATCGGCCGAAAAATGAGTACTAGCCGCCAGTCGCCTGACTGAGCAGGTTGAGGGCTGAACCCGCCTTGAACCACTCGATTTGCGCGGCGCTGAAAGAATGATCGAGCGAAATGGAAACACTGGACCCATCGAAATGACGCACCATGCACTCCACTGGCCACCCTGGGGCGAGTTCTGCCAGGCCGGTCAAGCTGATGCGGTCGTCTTCGCGAATAAGGTCGTAGTCTGCCGGATCCTGGAACGTCAGAGGGAGCAGTCCTTGCTTCTTGAGGTTTGACTCGTGTATGCGAGCAAAGCTGCGAGCGATGATGGCGGCAGCGCCAAGCAGTCTTGGGGACAGGGCTGCATGCTCGCGGCTGCTACCCTCACCGTAGTTATTGTCGCCGACCACGACCCATCGTGCCCCGCTTGAGCGATAGTCCGTAGCAATCCTTGAGAAAGCGTGCCCCGTCTCGCCTGTCAGAACATTCTTGCCCTTCCCCGCTTCACCCGTATAGGCGTTAATCGCGCCCATGAACATATTCTCACTAAACTTGCTCAGATGGCCGCGAAGGCGCAGCCACGGCCCTGCCGGAGATATGTGGTCGGTTGTGCATTTGCCCTGGGCCTTGAGCAGAACCGGCGCGTCCAGGTAATCCTCGCCGTCCCAGACTGCCCAAGGCTCCAAGGCCTCGAGCCGCTCGCTATTGGGATCAATCGCGATTTCAACACCTGAGCCGTCCTCGGGCGGGGCTGCATAGGCCGAGCCGCCTGACTCGAAGCCATTGGCTGGTACATCTGGGGCCTTGGCGGGCGCTTCGAGCACAAAACTAGAGCCATCCTGGGCAGTAATGCTATCTGTTAGTGGGTTGAAAGATAGACGGCCAGACAGAGACATGGCGACCACGATCTCAGGGCTTGCGATGAAGTTCATCGTCTCGGAGCGCCCGTCGTTGCGTCTTGGAAAGTTTCTGTTATATGAGGTAACGATGGTATTGGGAACGCCATCAAGGGCCTTCTCTCGCTCCCACTGGCCGATGCAAGGTCCGCAGGCATTGGCCAAGACCACCCCATTGATGGCCTTCAGTGAATCGAGATGGCCGTCCCGCTCAATGGTGGCTCTGATCCGCTCAGACCCGGGTGTCACCATAAGGGTCCCAGCAGCAGCAATACCGTGTACGCGGCCCTGCTCCGCAACCTCAGCTGCGCGGCTCATGTCCTCGTAGGACGAGTTTGTGCAGCTACCGATAAGGGATGTGTCTATCTTGTCCTCGAAACCGTTAGATCCCTCGGCGACCTCAGCGGCCAACGCCGAAATAGGACGCACCCGGTCTGGCGAATGGGGCCCTACAACATGGGGCTCCAACTTCGACAGATCAATCTCTACGACGGTGTCGAAATACTTCTCAGGATTCATCTCGACATCTTCGTCAGGTGTGAGCAGAGCCTGGTTGTCGTTGGCCAAATCTGCGATCTCGCCACGGCATGTGACTCGCAAATACGTCTCCATACGCTCGTCGTACGGGAACATCGAGGTGGTTGCGCCCAGCTCCGCGCCCATGTTGGTAATGGTCGCCTTGCCTGTGCAGCTGATGGAGCGCGTCCCGGGACCGAAGTACTCGATGATGGAGTTGGTACCGCCCGTCACGGTGAGCGCTCCCGCCAGGTAGAGGATCACGTCCTTCGGCGCGGTCCACCCGTTAAGTTCACCTGTCAGGCGGACCCCTATATGCCTTGGGAAAAGCAACTCCCAATTGAGTCCAGCCATTACTTCGACAGCATCGGCTCCACCGACGCCCACAGCGCAGGCGCCAAGGCCGCCGGCGTTCGGCGTATGAGAGTCAGTGCCAATGATCAGGGCTCCGGGAAAGGCGTAGTTTTCAATAATTACCTGATGAATAATGCCGGCGCCAGGGCCCCAGAACCCCGCCCCAAACTTAGCGGAGGCCGAGCGCAGATAGGAGTAGACCTCGTCGTTCTCAGCAACCGACTCCAACAGGTCAGGTGCGCCATCGACCCGCGCCTGAATCAGATGGTCGCAATGAACGGTGGTGGGGACGGCGGTGCTGGCGCGACGCGTCTGGGAGAAGTTGAGCATGACTGTCTGTCCAAGAACATCCTGAAGGGCGACCCTGTCGGGCCTCAGCGCGAGTTGGCTCCGCCCCGGAACGAACTCCTGGGACTCAGGGTCCGCGAGGTGTCCCAGGAGGACCTTGTCAGCCAGTGTCAGGGCTCTGCCCAGCCTGCGCCGGACGACCGCCTGGTTCTTCGAAAGTGTGGCGTAGACGCCATTCACCATCTCGGGAGTTGACTCAACCGCTACCATTGCCGTGTCCTCCAGGCATCATAGCCCCATACACATAGCGCAGCCCGTTCAAGCTATCGCTTGCGGGTCACGCTAATCTAAAATAGGCTTCCTGGGTAGGAGCCGCGACAACTACTTCGACACCCCGAAGTACGAGTAGTTCAGGTCGATGTAGCCGTCCCATTCTTCAGGGGTGTCGTCCTCTGCAAATATGGCCACTACCGGGCAGACCGGCTCGCAGGCCGCACAATCGATGCACTCGTCCGGGTGGATGAAGTACATGTTGTCGGAATCTTCAGTGTAGATACAGTCTACGGGACAGACATCCACGCAAGCCGCGTCCTTCACGTCGACGCACGGCTCAGCGATAATATAGGTCATTTCGCTCCTAACCTCCTGACGCTTTTCGTCACCGATAGTATAGCTTGGCCGCACCGGTCTATTCAAGATATCCAGACGGCCGATTCTCCCCATCGAGAGTGAACCTTGACTTTCGGCATATCAGTTAGTTAACTGGCGAGGCTGAACTATGACGCAGAATGAGGAATGCAGATGGGCAAGTTAGATGGGAAGGTTGCGATAGTAACCGGAGGCGGAACTGGCATAGGAAAAGGGATCGCGCGGGCCTTCGCCACAGAAGGGGCGCGAGTCATCATCGCTTCCCGCTCTGAGCAAACTTTGAACGAGGTGGCGGAGGAGCTAGGAGACCAAGTACTCGCTGTGCCAACAGACTTGAAGGTGGAGGCCCAAGTCACTGCCCTGTTCGAGCGAACCATTGCGGAGATGGGGCAGTTGGACATCCTGGTCAATAACTCAGGTGTATTCGAGGGAGCTCCGATCGAGGAACTGTCCCTGGAAACCTGGCAGCACGTCATGGACGTAAACCTGACCGGCGTATTCCTCTGTACCCGCGAAGCGATGAAGATCATGAAGCAAGTGGATGGCGGTAGGATCATCAACATCGGCAGCATCTCGGCCCAGATACCGCGGATGAACTCCGCCCCCTACTCGACAACCAAACACGCTCTCGTGGGCCTCACCAAGTCGACCGCACTTGAGGGTCGCGATTTCGGTGTGGTCGCCAGCATCCTGCACCCGGGTAATGTGCTAACCGAACTGAGAGACAACAGCACACTGGCACAAAACCAGGAACCGATGATGAGCACGGATGACATCGCAATGGCGGCGCTCACGATGGCCGCCCTCCCGCTAAACGTGAACATGCTGGAGTCGATTGTCCTGCCCGTCAAGCAGAAGTACATTGGCCGGGGGTAGTAGGGCGCGATGAAGAAGGTGCTAGTCACTGGAATGAGCGGATTGATCGGAGGGTTGCTGCGCCGCCATCTGGAGGACGACAGCGGATACGAACTCACCGCCCTCAACAGAAGACCATTGGATGGAGTGCGATGTATTCAGGCCGACATCGCCGACCTTGATGCGATCAAACCAGCTTTCGTGGGGCAAGACACGGTTGTCCACCTAGCAGCACACCTGAAGGACGAGCCCTTTGAGACCCTGCAATCGGCCAATCTCACGGGCGTGTACAACGTCTACGAGGCTGCATGCTCTGCCGGCGTAAAGCGCGTGATATTCGCCAGTTCGGGCTCCACCATCAAAGGGTGGGAGGACGTCCTTCCCTATCGTGCGATGGCCGAGGAACGTTACGAGGATGTCCCGAAGAGCTGGCCGATGATCACCCACGAGATGGTGCGGCCCCGCGGCGCCTACGGAGCGTCGAAGGTTTGGGGCGAGGCGGTCGGGAGACACTTTTCAGACGCCTACGGGATATCGGTGCTCTGCGTGCGCATCGGATCAGTGCTCGACCACAACGACCCGTCGCGGATAGGATCAAGTATGGCGTGGCTGAGCCACCGCGATGTCGTAGATATCCTGGTACGCTGCATCAATGCGTCGGAGGACCTGCGCTACGACATATTCCTGGCCACGTCCAGGAACCGCTACGGTTACCGGGACCTGGAGCATGCGCGAGATGTACTCGGATACGTCCCGCAGGACACCGACGACTCGGCGTTCTAGGCCTGAGAATCAGATCGAATTCCCGAATCAGTCAGCACGAGAGTCGATGCGAGAGCTACTGACCCAGAAGGCTCGCGATCATCTTGTTCGCTTCATCTTCGTTGAACGCCCTAAGAGTCGTGGCACGCACGTTACCCATGCCCCCTACTGCCAGAGCCGCGGCCACCCCGGCCTCATGGCAAAGATTTCGCCCGTCTATGCACAGTATTTCGCCGGTCTGATGATTACCACTCTCTAGGAATGAGGAACAACCAATCACCACCGACCGGGTCGGTCAATTGCCCGGCAGATTGGTGTGCCACTATAATCTACCTCGGCCCATGATCCACCAGGGAAGGACATTTTGGATGCCAGGTACTCAGGCGATAGCAATAGACGGACCGGTCGCATCGGGCAAGACCGCCGTTGGAGGCCTGGTGGCGAAGCTGTTGGGATTCGGATTTCTCGACACGGGACTCATGTACAGAGCAGTGACACAGGTAGCCCTAGAACGCACATTAGACCTGCAGGATGCTCCCTCGCTAACCACTCTGGCCGAAAGCCTCTCGATGGGAGTGTCTACGGTAAGGGGCACCGACGGCCTGGTGGTCGAAGGGAGAGAGGTCGCCGAGAGCCTGAGAGACGGCCTGGTCGAACACGGCGTGTCTCTGGTAGCGAGCGTACCTGGGGTAAGGAGGGCGCTGGTGCAGCGACAACGCGACATCGCCGCCACTAT
The DNA here is from genome assembly GCA_030740335.1 of SAR202 cluster bacterium. Next base: position 5,248 of record JASLXL010000025.1, read on the forward strand.
CCCAATCGTCATGATGGGGCGCGACATCGGTACCGTCGTGTTGACCGATGCGGCAGTCAAAGTCTACCTTACAGCCTCTGTAACCGAGCGAGCACGACGACGCCACCGGGAGTTTTCCGAGCGTGGGAACGTGATCGGATACGAGCAGGTCCTGCAGGAGCTCCAAAGACGTGACGCCATCGACTCGGAACGCGACGACTCCCCCCTCAGACCCGCCGACGACGCCGTGGTTATTGAGACCAGCGGACGACCCATTGATGACTTGGCCAAAGAAATCGTCACTATGGTTCTCTCGCGCTGATGGACAATCTCTACAATGCGTCGAACTTCACACAGAGGATAACGCTGGGTATCTTCGCGGACTACAGTGTCACCGGCCAGGACAACGTCCCCATAGATGAGCCGCTGATCATCGTGGCAAACCATCAGAGCAATCTTGACCCTGCATTTCTGTCGCCGAGCATCCCACGGCGTATAAGATTCTTGGCCAAGGATTCGATCTTTCGCGTGCCAATTGCCAACTGGTTCCTGCGAACCTATGGAGCCTTCCCCCTGAAACGTGACTCTGTCGACGTGACAGCCCACCGCTGGTCGGTCGCCCACCTCAAGAGCGGCGGAGCACTGGCGCTGTTTCCCGAGGGCACCAGAAACCCCAGGGGGATGGGTCGTGCCCACGCTGGTGTAGCCCGTCTCGCCCTCTCCACAAAGGTTCGGCTACTGCCCGTAGGGATCACTGGAACCGAGCGACTGGGGAGTGTGTTGCGGGTCTTCAACCCCACTGGTCGCATCCGAATGAACATCGGCGAGCCCTTTGAATTGCCCCCCGTCGCAGGCAAGCCTGGCAAGGCTGAGATGGAGGCAATCACTACGATGATAATGCGCCGGATTGCGGCGCAACTTCCTCCGAAGTATCGTGGCGTATACAGCCTCGACGAGCCCACCGGGGACACAAACTGACCCACAAATTGGATTTACGCAACTAAGCGCACCCTGTGTTTTATGGACATTGACATGTCACTGCCCTAACGTAGTTACCAAGGTGTTGCACGCGCCACACCTGTATCGTATAGACATATTGACTGCCCTCAGGGGCAAAAAGGTTCAAGTCCGCGGCTACCGGATACCCACCGCGTGAACGAATTCACAGCTACACCCAGATACTGGAAGGGTAAGAATAATGTGCGGAATCATCGGATATACGGGATATCGCGCCGTCGCTCCCATCCTGCTTGAGGGGCTCTCAAAGCTTGAGTACCGCGGCTATGACAGCGCCGGTATCGCTGTCATGTCGCCCTCCGGCGAGACCTCCGTGGACAAGTCCCGGGGCAAACTTTCGGCGCTCGTTACATCGTTGGGAGAGACGCTCCCAGAGGGCACCACCGGCATCGGACACACCCGATGGGCAACCCACGGCGGGCCCACCGACGAGAACGCCCACCCCCATACCGACTGCCGGGGCAAGGTCGCCGTCGTCCACAACGGCATCGTCGAGAATTTCGTCGAGCTGCGACGCGAGCTTGAGGAACAGGGCCACGTCTTCGCATCAGAAACGGACAGCGAGTGCATCCCTCACCTGATCGAATCGTACATGCAGGAAGAGAAACCGCTGGAGGAGGCCGCGAGGCTAACAGCGAGACGTATCCAGGGTGCCCACGCCGTGGTCGCAGCGTCGCGTCGTGACCCCGGAAAGCTGGTTGGCTTTCGGCTGGGCAATGCCGGCGGCATAGTAATCGGCTACGGCGAAGACGAGATGTACGTGGCGAGCGACCTTCCAGCACTGATCTCCCACACGCGGCGTGTGGCATACCTTACCGGGGGCGAAGTGGCCACGACTACCCCCGAGGGCGCAACCTTCATGACGGTCGACGGCGTGGAGGTAGTCAAACGCCCCACGACGGTATCCTATGATGCAATGACGGCGGCGAAGGGAGAGTACAAACATTTCATGCGCAAGGAGATTCACGAGCAGCCCGAGTCGGTGGTCAACACCATGGGCGGACGTGTCTCCTTCGGCCGACAAACCGTCACCCTGGAAGAGTTCCCACTGTCGGACGCAGAGATATCGGATATCAACCGGGTAGTACTCCTGGGCATGGGAACGAGCATGCACGCCGCAATGGTTGGGCGTCACTGGATCGAGACCCTGGCCAGAATACCTGCGGAGTCCGATAACTCCTCGGAGTTCCGCTATCGCAAGCCAATACTGAACAAACGGACGCTTGTGGTCTCAGTTTGCCAGTCGGGCGAGACCGCTGACACCCTCGCAGCGATGGGGAAAGCAGCTGAGTACGGTGCACGGCAGGTCACGCTGTGCAACTACGAAGGGACGCAGGCGACCCGCATCGCCGACGGCACCGTCTATATCCGCGCCGGGCTAGAGATCGCGGTGGCGGCGAGCAAGACATTCGAGTGCTCACTGGTGTCGCTCTACATGCTCGCCATGCACCTGGGCATCAAGCGAGGCGTGCTTGGCGGAGAGCGGTTGAAGGAAATGGTAGAAGAGCTGGCCCACCTGCCCGAGATGCTCGGTGGCCTCATTTTGGATGAGACGCAGTACGTCGACCTGGCAAAGCGCTACGCCAAATACTCCGACTTTCTGTTCCTGGGACGCGGGATCAACTTCCCCCTGGCCATGGAGGGGGCAATCAAACTCAAGGAGATTTCCTACATCCACGCTGAGGGCTACCCGGCCGGAGAGATGAAGCACGGGCCCATCTCTCTCATCGATGAGAATATGCCTGTGGTAGCTCTGATGCCCAGAAACGACCTGTATGAGAAGATGCTGAGCAACGTCAGCGAGGCAAAGGCCAGAGGCGGCAAGATCATCGCTGTCGCAACCGAGGGCGACAATCACATCGCGACTATTGCTGACGATGTCATTTACGTCCCGGCATCGTCCCCCCCGATATCGCCGATGCTGCTAGCGGTGCCGATGCAACTTCTGGCATACCACATCGCCGTACAGAGGGGCGCAGACGTGGATCAACCCCGCAACCTGGCCAAGTCAGTAACCGTCGAATAGGAAGGCCATCTCGAATCCACTTCTAGATGATCGTGTCGAGCAGACGGCGCTGCTGCCAGCCCGTTCCACACCAGCACCAGCTAGGCCAAACGTAGAACACTCAGCGTCCTAGAGAGAGTCGCCCTTCCAAACGCTGACCTTGAGAATGGGTGCGTGGGGCTGAGATCTGGTAGCAATCAACGATGACTTCTAGGCAGCGGGAATGAATCAAGAAGTGCTAGCCGATATGTCTCTTGAGCATGCGCCAAAAGTGAGGCCCACACATGACACAGTCCCAAATAACAAGGAACGAGTTGGAGGCGGCCCTACGCCAAATCGGTGTGGGAATGACCGAGGCCAGGTTCGACACCCTGCTGCCTAACGCGCGGAAGACCACCGAGTGGCTGCGGGAAATCCTCGCGCTCGACGTGGACGGCCACGAGCCCTCTACCAGGTTCCGGCCAGGAGGCCGGTAATGGGAAACCTCAAACTATGCTTCATGACCATATCAGAGGTATCCGGTCTCCTGGCCAGCGGCGAGTTGTCACCGGTGGAGCTTGTTAAGGCCCATTTGGATCGAATTGCTGAGACAGAGCCAAAGCTCAACTCATTCATCACGCTTCTTGAGAAAGAATCCCTGGAAACCGCCCGCGTGGCTGAGCGGGAGATCAGGGAGTCTGGATCATGGGGTCCACTCCACGGTGTGCCCATCGGCCTCAAGGACCTCTACTACACCAAAGGCATCCGTACCACTGTGGGGTCGAAGATATTGGCCGACTTCGTGCCAGACTACGACGCCGCCGTGGTGGAGAAATTCTCCGACGCAGGCGCGGTGCTGCTCGGAAAGCTCCAGATGCACGAGTTCGCCTTCGGGGCCAGCAGCGAGAATCCGCACTACGGCCCGGCCCACAACCCCTGGGACACCAACCACGTCACCGGGGGGTCCAGCGGTGGCTCAGGTTCCTCGATAGCTGCCGGGCAAGCCATGGCCACCCTTGGCAGCGACACCGGCGGCTCGGTGCGTATCCCCTCGGCGCTGTGCGGCATTGTAGGGCTGAAGCCGACCTACGGCCTAGTGAGCAGGTACGGAGTGTACCCACTGTGCTGGAGCCTGGACACGGTCGGACCGATGACCCGATCTGTCAGAGACGCGGCCCTTGTGATGAACACTATCGCAGGCCCTGACGCCCGCGACCCGTCCTCCAGCGAACGCACCCCGGAGGATTTCACACGGAGGCTCGGCAGGCCCATCGAGGGGCTGCGCATCGGTATACCACAGGAACACTACTTCGACGTGTTGGACGCAGAAGCGAAAAACGCGGTCATGGCGGCGTCGCGTGTCCTTGCAGGGCTGGACGCCACTATCGAGCAGGTATCGATCCCCATGCTCGACAACGTGGCTGCCATATCCAATACCATCATGCTTTCCGAGGCCGCTGAGGTGCACCTGGAACACATGCGGGATCAAGGGGACCAGTTCGACCCGGCGGTCCGTGACAGGCTGGAGCCGGGGACGATCATACCTGCGGTGCAGTACGTTCGTGCTCAGCGCGCGCGCTCTCTCTACTCCGAGCAGGTAGACCGGGCTATGGCAACTGTCGATGTACTGTTGGCCCCCACATGCCCCATTGGCGCTCCCAGGATAGGAGACGCCACAGTGACGGTTGCTGGCCGCACCGAGCCCAAGAATTCGATGCTGTCACGACTGACGCGTCCCTGGAACCTGTACGGAGGCCCCGCCATCTCCGTACCCTGCGGACTAACCTCGGATCGCCTGCCGATCGGCCTGCAACTCGCCGGACGCCCCTTCGAGGACGCCCTGTTGCTTCAGGTCGCCGACGCGTACGAACAGGCATCAGGATGGGAGGGGCTGAGCGGGAGGGGTCAACTCTAGATGATAAGGGCTCGGTATCCGTCCCTCTTTTGTTTCCGAAGTGTTCCGATGATGTGCCATTGTTGGCCCATACTGGCCCAGAATGTTCCACCGACCCACCATGGCCCAGTTACAAATGGAACAGAATGGAACAGTCGAACAGAACAAGTCTCCCCGTACAAGGTTCTAGGATTGACGGATCACTCATTGCGGGTCCGTAGGACCGAAACCACCCTGACTTACCGCACACGCTACACTGTTCACGATGGACACAAACATCGGACGTAAAAGAGACATGTATGGCTGAGCAAGATCTGGGCGGTATGCCGCTCCACGAAGCTGCGAGAGCGGCGGGCGTCCAGTTTCACGATGATGCGGTTTCGCGCAGCGACTTCGTCAAGGTCAATGGGCTGCGGTTTCACTACCTGGAGTGGGGCAAGCCAACAGACCGCCCCCTCGTGATGCTGCACGGAATGGGTCAGACGGCACATTCCTGGGACTTCGCCGCGCTGGCACTGTGCGATCGCTATCGCATCGTGGCCCTGGACCAGCGAGGCCATGGCGACAGCGACTGGGCTCCAAAGGCTGAGTACACCCTTTCAGCGCACCAGGGCGATATCGCCGCGGTGTTGTCCGCACTTGGCCTCGACAACATCGTGCTCATGGGCCTGTCTATGGGGGGCCGAAATGCCTTCACATACGCCTCCGACCATCCCGCTCAGGTTGCAGCCCTGATAGTGGTCGACTCTGCCCCAGAGCTGCAAAAGAGTGGGGCTGACACGATTCGACGGTTCGTGGAAGACATGGACGTTCTCGACACCTTCGAGGAGTTCGTGGTCAAGACCAAACAATACAACCCGCGTCGCTCTGACCGGCAGATCCGGGGCAGCCTGGCCAACAACCTCAAACAGTTGCCGGACGGCCGATGGACCTGGAAGTACGACCTGGTGTTCAGATCGTCGGACACCAAACCATGGACCAGCCCTGATATCGTCGCCCAAATGTGGAAGAAGGTCGAAGGAGTGCAGTGCCCAGCCCTGGTCGTACGTGGCGCTGGAAGTACCGTGCTGTCGCAGAAAACCGCCGAAGAGATGGCTGAACGCCTGCCGAACGGCCGCCTCGCCGTCGTCCCGGACTCCGGTCACCTGGTACCCGGAGACAACCCAACCGGCTTCCACCAAGTCGTCGAGGCATTCCTGTCGGACATTCCCCTATAAGGGGAGTGTAGAGAGGGCAAGCCCATTTGCTGTCTTGCTCTTACAACAAAAAGGCAAACTCAACCCCCCCACCTAACCCGCCCAGGGATAGGATCGTCTTGACGAAGCCCTTCCCCGTCGACGTATACCATCCCCGTTGAGTGGCCGACTTGAAGTCCATGGCCGCAACGAAGGGCTCCTCAAGGGCGTCGTCATAGGCGTCGGGCCAACCCGCACCATAAGCCGATCCGCAACGATGTCGTACGGGCCGGAAAGCGATTCTACCTCCAGCACCCCCGGAAGGGCCCGCAGCTTGTCCTGCGACCTCCGCCGTGGTGCCCACCACCACCTCTATCAGTATGTAGGCTTTCTCCACCATGGGGTCACCTCCATTGGACTGTAGGGGCCCTGTTGGTAGAGTGGGGATATTGTATAGGCTTGGACAGGGGAAGCATATTGCTATCCCCTAAATCTCAACGCTCGTCTGCCACTCGGCCGAACGCCTGTATCGACGAGAGGATCAGTTGTTTGGCTCCGCAGGTAGGATTCGAACCTACGACAAATCGGTTAACAGCCGATTGCTCTACCACTGAGCTACTGCGGAGCATTCGCGGGGAACGGCGGAGACTCAGCGGGTTTATTGTAGCATTCCGAGTAACGGGCGAACAAGACGACCGTGGGTGTCGTCGTCGTAAATCAGGCAGTGGACAGAAGGAGACCAGGCTAGTTGACCCAGTGGAGAAGACTGAGCCCGAAGCTGCAGGTGTAGGTGCAGGAGACGATCAGACCCTTGAGCATCTTGCCGATGAAGACGGTGAGGACGAAACGGCGAAATGGGTACCGGGTTCTGCATGCTTCGATTCCTACAAAGTCAAAGATGGGGTTGGGAATAATCGATAGGGTGAACAACACCAGCGTGCCCCTACGGTCCATCCATATTTTTACCGTGGCATAGAATCTGCGTTGCTCAATGGCTGCACGTGAGCCGTACCCGACGCACGGCGTCAGCGACAGATGCGATGGCCGTGCCCTAGCCGACGACCCGATCGTGGAAGCGCTTCTCCATGTGGAGCAGCTTGTCGGCCTTACTCTCTAGGAACCGGTCGTCAGGTTTTAGAACCATGTCGCTCACCTGCTACTTTCGTATTGCGATGCATACGTCTATTTGATGCAGACAGCGTCAAATAAACTTGAGTCTATACGTATGAATCTCAGTGAACAACAATCCTCGCATAGCGGGCCAAAGCATTAGGAATATTGGGGACGAAATTGCTTGGCTTTACTATTGCCCCGGTAATATTTGGCGGATACAATATCTGCCAAATATATACGATCACCGTTGCCACCTAGTCGTTACCACTTTCAGCGTGCTGAGTTCAGCAGGAGAGATGCCATGGCCGACAAAAGTGACGTAGCGCTCATGTCGCACCTGATGAGGCGCGCCGGATTTGGGACAACACGGGACGAGATCGAGGCTCTTGTCGATCAGGGGTACGAGGCAACGGTCGACCAACTCTTGGACCCCGATTCACAGCCTGACATCGACGAGGCACTGCTGTTCCGATACCACCCCATGGCGGAGCTGATATACACGCTCCCCCACGCGCAAATGAACTGGCTGTACCGCATGGTCAACACCGGGCGGCCGCTCCGCGAGAAGATGGCCCTGTTCTGGCACCACGTATTCGCCACCGGTTACGATAAGGTAACGGACGCAGTCGCCATGCACTCGCAGATCGAGATGTTCCGGGAGCACGGCACAGGCAACTACCGTGATCTTCTGGTGCGCCTGGCCCAGAACCCGGCGATGATCTACTGGCTCGACAACCAGGACAACCACAAGCGCGCCCCGAACGAGAATTGGGGCAGGGAGCTCCTGGAACTGTTCGCGCTGGGCGTCGGCCACTACACCGAGAAGGACGTGTTCGAGTGCGCCCGAGCGTTCACCGGCTGGACCTTCACCGGCAAATCAAGCGGCATTCAGCTCGGCCCGATCCCGTGGAAATTCGGCTACAGGGGAGAGGACCACGACGAGGGGGAAAAGACGTTCCTCGGGGAAACGGGCAATTTCAACGGCGAAGACATCGTGGACATCGTGGTCCGCCAGCCGGCTTGCCCTCAGTTCATTTCCCGGCACCTGTATAACTTCTTCGTAGCGGATGAGCCGGAGGTCCCGAAGTGGCCCAACGATCCGCCGCTCGATCCAGACGCTATCGCTCAGCTATCGGAGGTCTTTGTAGAGTCTAACTACGAGATTACTCCGGTGCTCAATACCCTGTTCAACTCCGATTTCTTCAAGGAGTCGGCCTATCGCAAGGTCCGCAGCCCGGCTGAGACCGTGGTCGGCACGCTCAAGGTTACCGGGGATTTGTCCGACCCCGACCCAAGATGGGGCGACATGGCTGAGAAGCCGGCCTCCATGGGCCAGGATCTGATGAACCCGCCCAGCGTCGAGGGGTGGCACACAGGCCGCGAGTGGATCAACAGTGGCGCCCTGATCAACCGGGTGAACTTCGCAGCGGACCGCCTCGGAAACCCTGACTTGCCCGGTGTGGTGGCGATCACGCGCAGGGTAGGCTCCAACGGTCCGACGATGTCTGCGGAGGAGCTGGTGGACCGTTGCCTCGACGAAATGGGCCCACTGACGGTCGATGCAGAGACGCACGGTGAGCTGGTGGAGCGCGTGAGTGCGGGCGGTGCGATTACCCTGAAGCCCGGGGACGAGGACCGCCAATTCTCACAGAGGGTCAGCGATCTGCTGGCGATGATAGCCGGAACCAAGGAATTCTTGTTTACTTAGGCCTGTAGGACGCAACGTGGCAAGAAGGTAAGGCAGCCCCTGGCGGGTCAAGGAGAAAAGACATGGCAACTGCGCAGAAGGATCCGGTACTGGTAGTCCTGCAGCTCAACGGCGGCAACGACTATATGAACACGGTGGTGCCATTCAACGACCCGCACTACTACGATAACCGACCCAAGCTGGGGGTCGACGAAGGCGACGTGCTAAAGCTGGACGGCGAGGTCGGCCTGCACCCCACGATGGGGCCTCTACGCGACCTGTACGAGGATGGAGACATGGCCATCCTCAACGGCATCGGGTGGGCCGGCTCGAACCGATCCCACTTCCGGTGTATGGATATCTGGCACACAGCTGAGCCCGACCTGTTCGCGACTGAGGGGTGGCTGGGCAAGGCTACCCGCCAGCTCGACCCCAACGGCGAAAACCCGGTCACTACGGTCAACATCGGACACGGCCTTCCAAGGGCGTTGGTCGCCAACGGCGTGTCAGTGGCCTCCGTGGCTGACATTGGCGCCTACGGGCTGTTGACCGCGGTCGAAGAGGCGCAGCGACGACAACGCATGCTGGACCACTTTTCCAAGATGTATGCCCCTGTGTCGGGCCGAGGCGCGGTCGTGGACTACGTCGCCCAGACCGGCATGGACGCCCTCAACGGGGCGGACTTGATCAAGTTGGCGCCGAAGCGGTACGAGTCTCAGGTTGAATATGCCTCTAACCCGGTTGCCAAGAACCTTCGCGATGTGGCGCAGGTACACCTGGCCGGGCTCGGAACGCGGATCCTGTACACCGAGTACGGTGGATTCGACACCCATGCAGCCCAGGCAACCGCCCACCCGAAGCTGTGGACCGATGTGTCCACTGCGGTGTCCGACTTCTGGGACGACCTGAGGGCCCACGACGCAGCGGATAATGTCACGATGCTGGTCTTCTCCGAGTTCGGACGAAGGGTGAAGGAGAACGGCGGTGGCACCGACCACGGCGCTGCCGGGGTTGCCTTCGCCATAGGGCCCAATGTCAACGGTGGGATCTACGGCGACTACCCGGAGATCAGGTCCGAGGCGCTGGTGGACGGAGATCTTGCCCCGACGCAGGACTTCCGCGGCCTGTACTCCACGCTACTGGGCGATTGGATGGGCATCGACGAACGCGAGGTCATGCAGCGCGAGTTCGAGAAGCCAGCAATCATAGGCGGTGCTGCCCACGCTTAGTGGGGCGGGCCTGGGGTGATGCTGCGTGCTCCAAATGGGATGCGGCGACCTTCCATCCTCTCCACGACCAGGTAGGCTGCCATAGTAGACACTGCGCCACCCTCTTTCTACAATCTCTCGATCAGAGGTAGCGGAGAGGCCCTGCGCCAGGAGTCGCAGAGAGTTCTACACGTGACCCGCCCGCCGGGCCCCCACCGCAGTGGCGGGTTCAGGGAGTGCGGAGGGGCAGAGCCCACCCTTGCCTGGTGTGTGAATATATCCCTCACAACTACTATTCCCATTTTCAGAGGCGGGGCCCGGCAACCAGCGCTAGGACCAGACGACAGGAGGACCCAGCATGAAGACTACGACGGTAGCGGGCCGAACCTGGCACTACAGCCACTGTCTGGGAAGGCTGACCGCCGAGCACAATGAGAGCAAGTGGGGCAGGACTGGCGGCTACTGCTATCCGATGGACGTTGCGGCGGCCAGCGATGGCATCCTGTTCGTCATCAGCCGGGGGTTCGGCTACACAAGAGGTGAGAAAGAACACGACACTTACATGCGCGTCGGAAAGACCACGATCGACGAGGATCACATAGGTGATTTCGCTCGCGGAGGCTTCACATGGCCCGTCGCAATCGCGATCGCCGGCGACGGCATGGTGTACTGCTCAGATGAACATGAGAACACAATTTCCTCGTTCGACCCAGACGCGGTCGTCACGTACCCGGAGGTGGGGCCAGGCCCCAACGACCGCGAAGGGTGGGGCGTGAAGGGATCAGAGGAGGGCCAGCTCAACGGGCCCAGCGGCCTGGCATTCGACGCCAATGACGACCTGTACGTGACCGACAGCCTCAACAATCGCGTCCAGAAGTTCAGCAAGGGCGGCGACTTTATCCTGGCCTTCGGGAGATACGGGACGGGCGACGGTGAGTTCAACCGGCCCTGGGGGATCACCGTCGACGGCGAAGGCGCCGTGTATGTGGTCGACTGGGGAAATCACCGCGTCCAGAAGTTTTCCGCCGACGGCACATATCTCATGAGCTTCGGCGGTCCGGGGGAAGGCGCGAATTCGCTGAGCAATCCGGCTGGCGTCGCGGTCGATAGCGACGGAGATGTCTATGTCACAGACTGGGGCAACCGTCGCGTTCAGATCTACGAGCCGGACGGCTCTGTACTTGCTGCCCTCTACGGCGACGCCGACAAGCTCTCCCGGGCTGGGGAGTACAACCTTGCCCGCGACCCGGATTCGGTCAAGAGGCTCGCACGGATCGACTCGGACGTGATGTCTTACCTGGCAAGATTCGGACGGCCCATAGGCATCGATATCGACGAGCAGGACCGCATCATTATCACGGACGGTCGCGGGAGGCTGCAGATCTACCGCAAGGACAACACCTACGCTGAGCCGCCGATCTAGGGCTGGGCCTGGAGTTAGGTGTCGCCGCGTACGGGCACATCGCATGTGCCTATAGGGTGAGACTTGAGGGATTCCGTGGCACTGAAGCAGATGGATGACCTCGAGAAATTTCAGGGGACTGGGCAATTTGGTCGCGCCTACGAGACGATGCTGGGGAACGATAGCCACGCCAGCGGCTCGGTCGATATAACGCTTGCAGAGCAAATGGTAAAGCTGTTTGCGCAAATGTCCTACTACTTGTACCGGGCATTCACTCCGACGGACGTTTCGTACCGGCGCGGCTCACGACCTGAACTGGAACGTCATATTGTACAGGCCGTGGCAGGCAACAACGGTGACAAGGAGCAACTCAAAGGGATCAACGAATTCTGTCGCGGCCTCGGCGAGCGGGCAGTAGAAGGCTTAGACGATCTGCTTCTCGGGGGAACCGAGGAGATGATCGTGGAACGTGGATCCGATTGGTGCACCGACGTGGCCAGGATCACGTGCCAGGTGGCTGGCCTGCCAGCCCGGATAATCTCTCTGTTCAATACGGGGCAGGCCTATAGCGGCCACTCGATCATCGAGGTGTACCACGCCGGCTCCTGGGGAGCGGCGGACCCAGTCAACGGGATCCTGTACCTGCTGCCCAACGGCGCGCCCACACTACATTGGAACTCATGAACGACCACAGCTTGATTCAGCTGGCCTGGAAGGACGAAAGGAACTTCTACGCCGACCCAGGTCAGTTCGCGGGCGCCGCAATATCCAACTACTTCGTGTCGGACTCGCCCAACTACGACTTTGCCGTGAGCGGCGTGAACGACTACAACCGAGCCGTGCTGGAAATGTCTGGCCCTGGCTGGCCGGGCGGCCTGCGATGGCTCCACGGCGAGGATCGGGAATAGGATCGCGGAGCGAGATCGCCCCTGAGCCGAGTTCCACTGGTCAGGTTCAATCTCGGTTGCTAGAATCTCACAAGATCCAATCACAGCTAGGGAGACACGCAAATGCAGGTAACCGACGTCAAGATGGAGTCCTACCGCTGGCCGAGGAAGAAGCCTATTCGAAATGGCCGCTACATATACCCTACGTCCGGGCTCGATATTGTCACGATCGAGACGAACGAAGGTGTCACCGGCATCGGGCTATCGGGCGGGGTCCAGGAGTTTCCCACAATAGGCATGGAGATCCTTACACATCTGAAACAGTATGTCATCGGTCAGGACCCTTTCGACACTGAGCGTATCTGGGACGATATGTGGCAACCCAAGCTGGTCGGGCGCAGGGGCATCACCACTCGCGTAATCAGCGGTATTGACATCGCCCTGTGGGACTTGAAGGGCAAGGCTGCCGGCGTGCCGCTCTACAAGCTGCTCGGAGGGTTCGCCGACAAGATACCGGTCTACATCGCCGGTGGCTACTATGAGGAGGGCAAGGGACTCGACGACCTGGCAACCGAGATGGAAGAGGCCGTGGACCTGGGCGCAGACGCCGTAAAGATGAAGATCGGCGGCGCTCCCATCAACGAGGACGTCGAGCGCGTGAGGGTGGTCAGACAGGCGGTCGGACCCGATGTCCGGGTGATGGTGGACGCCAACTGTGCTTACCGTTACTACGAGGCAATCGAGATCGCACGCAAGATGGAGCCCTACGACATTTTCTGGTTTGAGGAGCCGGTGAACCCGGACGACTACAAGGGTCACCAACTGGTGACCCAGGCCACGACAATACCTATAGCAACGGGTGAAAACGAGTATACGCGCTACGGGTTCCGCGACCTCATCGAGACCCGCAGCGCTGCGATTATCCAGCCCGACGGCCTGATCATGGGCGGTGTCACGGAGTTCATGAAGGTGGCTGCGCTAGCCCAGGCCCACGACCTGCCAATCGCGCCCCACGGAACCCAGGATGTGCACATCCACCTAGTCTCTGCGATCCCCAATGGGCTGATCCTGGAGTACTACAGCACATCTACAGATCCGCTGCACCGGGAGATGTTCGAAGAGACGTTGCAGGTGGAGGACGGCCATGTGCGTCCGCCCAACAGGCCGGGGCTTGGGATTGTGCCCAACATGAAGGTTCTTGAGCGCTATCGCGTCGCGTAAATAAAAAGTGGGGCGGGGGGGTTTTGTGCCCCCCCCCCAAAAACCCAATAGTTTGTTATGGGCGCGCAACCGCAACTCGT
>JASLXL010000026.1 GCA_030740335.1 SAR202 cluster bacterium
CCAGAACAAGGTCCGGCGACCGCAATACGATGACAACTAGTGTGACGCTCGTCAAAACGACCACAGTCAAGAACAAACGCATTGTCATGGAATCTGGTTAACCTCGGGGGGCCGAACTAAGGGTTCGTAGGTTAGCCGTCAAAGCCGGATTTCGTACTTAAGTTGCGTAGTCAATTTTAGCAATCAGTGACTAGGCCGTCAAACGTGTCCTGGCACGTCGAAGATCGTAGCCGCTCAACCATGAACCAGTCTCAAACTCAAATTTGCTCAAAGAGGTAGACAAATCAGTGCTCTTGACAAGCCGTCAGTGCAAGGATACGTTCTGTCGTGCGCAGCACAGCGGTCATTGGATGTCGCAACGACCGGAGGTAAACCGGTGACTAAGATACTGATAAACACCGACCTAGATGACGCTTTGATCCAGCGGATTCAAGACATCTCCGAAGAGGTCGAGATCATCACGGCATCATCGGAAGGCGAGGCCCTGGAAGTCATGCCCGAAGTCGAGGTGGTGTTGGGCCCTGTGACTCCCGCGATGCTCGCTCTAGGAGACCACCTGCGCTGGGTCCAAAATCTTGGCGCAGGCGTGGACGACGTGCTATTTCCCGAATTCGTCGAAAGCGACGTGGTGTTGACCAGCGCCAAGGGCATCGTGGGAATCCACCTTGCGGATCACGCAATGGCCCTGCTGCTGTCTTTGACCCGTGGTATCGCGACCGCGGTCCGCAACCCCAGTTTCGACCAGCGGTGGCCCATCAGGGCGGCGTCTTGGGAGCTAGCTGGCCGCACCATGGGCATTGTTGGGCTCGGTGGGACCGGCCAGGCACTGGCGATCCGAGCCGCGGGGTTTGGCATGCGCATCATCGCCGTCGATCCGGACGATGTCGAGGTGCCGGACTGCGTAAACCTGTGCTGGAAGATGGACCGATTTCACGATCTACTGGCGGAATCAGACGTCGTTGCTGTGTGCGCACCGCTTACCAAGAAGACCGAAGGGATGTTCGACGCCGATGCGTTCCGCCGCATGCAAAGCCACGCGATGCTAGTCAACGTGACAAGAGGCCTGATCGTCGACGAGTATGCCCTATTACAGGCCCTTGAGCAGGGGCAAATAGGCGGCGCCGGCCTTGACGTCATCCCACAGGAGCCGCTGCCCGACGATCATCCTCTCTGGCACATGCCAAACGTGGTCGTTACGCCCCACACGGCCGGAGGCTCACCGCATCGCGTGGGACGAACCGTTGACCTGTTTTGCGACAACCTTGCCCGACTCCTTGATGGTCGGCCAATGAGCAGCGTTATCAACAAGGACAAGGGGTATTGAACTAGACGGATAGCCCGGAACTATGAAAGGTGAGGTGAATGGGTAGGATTAACAAGGTTATCGAGCTTCTGGAACAGGGTCAGCCGGTATTCGCAACGAGCGCGCCTGAGCTTACCTACGACGTGGGCAATGCCATGGCCAGGACCTGGGCCGACCTAATCATGGTGGAATTCGAACACCATGCGTTCGATATCATGGGCTTGCACAAGTTCATGCAAGGGCTCAGGGACGGCGGGCCAACGGCCAGCGAGCACCCGACACCGACAGTGATCTGCACGCTTCCCTCCAACTGCATCACCCCCGAGGAGGTGCAGTACAACGCCTGGCAGACAAGACACGCGCTGGCCACCGGGATTCATGGACTCCTCCACACTCACGCACGTAGTGCAGAGGCCGTGAAGTGGTTCGTGGCGACGGCACGATACCCTTTCCAAACGATTGGCCGTGAACAAGGCATCCCTGAAGGGCTCCGCGGTGGCGGAGGCCAGTCGCAGCCAGCGGTCATCTGGGGAATTGACCCCTCGGAGTACGTCAGGCGGGCAGATCCGTGGCCATTGAACCCCGAAGGCGAGTTGATTCTCGGCTTGAAAATAGAAGACCGCTTCTGTCTGCCGGACGCAGACCGCATAGCTGGCGTTCCTGGAATCTCCTGGGGCGAGTGGGGGCCGGGGGACATGGCCATGTCTTTCGGTGACCCGGACGGACACGATGCCCCGTACCCACCCCACATGGAGGACGCGCGTCTCACAATTAAGTCTGCCTTCGACAAGGCTGGCGGCGCCTTCTACTGTAGCTGGCGAGACGAGTCGATGGACGAAGAGGAAATTGCCGTGCACCTGATCGAGGAGATAGGCGCTAAGATATTGCCCGTGGACAACGCCGACGTGGCCAACGCCATTCGACGGAAGTACGGCCGAACGATGCCGGTTTAAAGATAGGACCGGTCAGAAAACAGGATTGGTGTGAACCCGAAGAGTGCAAACTCCAACTCAACGTTGAGGGACATTTGGAATTAAAAGGAAGCGAGTTGACACGGATCGTACTTGACAGCCTGCGCGCTATTATTATAGTCTTGCGCCTGTCGTAGAAAAGGATGCTTCCAAGACATGGATAGTCTCCTATTTAACCTCCGCGATCGCAATATCCACGATCTTGAATCCAAGATGGGACTGTTGTCCGGAAGTCTCGGGCGGTCTATCTTGGAGACGAGTCAGCCGACACTCATGGGATGTAGGTGACGCATGACTGAAAATGGCGTTCAGCCCCTGCTATCGGTCCAAGGGTTAAAGACACATTTCCCCACGGACGAAGGGCTTGTGAGGGCAGTCGACGGTCTTAGTTTCGACGTATTCGAGGGCAAAACCCTCGGTATCGTGGGAGAGAGTGGGTGTGGTAAGAGCACCGTAGGACGCTCTATCCTTGGGATTATTGACAAGCCGGGACATGTAGAGGCTGGTTCGATAATCTGGCGGTCGGATCCAAGCGACGAAACGGCGGAGACCATTGACCTCGCAGCACAGGTACCAAATGGTAAGTTGATGCGCTCTATCCGAGGTAATTTCATCTCCCTAATTTTCCAGGAACCGATGACCTCCTTCAGCCCGGTCCACACGATCGGCAACCAGCTGACAGAAGCGATCCGATTGCATCAAGATCTCAGCAAGAAAGATGCCAATGACAAGGCCACGGAGTTGCTCAGTCTGGTCGGCATCCCGAACCCAAGACAACGACTTAGAGAATACTCGTTCCAGTTAAGCGGCGGACTAAGGCAGCGTGCGATGATAGCAATGGCGCTGTCCTGCGACCCGAAACTGCTCATCGCTGATGAGCCTACCACGGCTCTCGACGTCACGACTCAGGCTCAGATACTGGACTTGCTGCGTGATTTGCAGGAGAAAAACGGCATGGCCGTGATCCTGATCACGCACAACCTAGGCGTCATCGCCGAAATGGCGGACGATGTGGTGGTCATGTATCTGGGTCGCGAGGCAGAATCAGGCCCGGTCGACGATCTGTTCCACAACCCTCAGCACCCGTACACTCAAGGTCTGCTCCGGTCAATCCCAAGCATCTATTCCAAGGGCGAGGAGAGGCTGCCATCCATTGAGGGCACCATCCCGCACCCGTTCAACCGGCCATCGGGATGCACATTCCGACCCCGCTGCCCTTCGTTCATGGAAGGGACCTGCGACCAGCACGTTCCAACTTTCCATGGCATTGACGGGACATCGCAGGGCGTGAGCTGCTTCCTGCACCATCCGCCGCAAGAGGTGATGACAAATGGTAGCTGAACCCGAGGCGACTACCGCAGCCCCAGAGGCTCCATTCCTCGAGGTCAATAACCTCGTGAAGTGGTTCCCCATTCAGAAGGGATTCCTGAAGCGGACGGTAGGCCACGTTCGCGCCGTAGACGACGTAAGTTTCAAAGTCATGCCGGGCGAGACCATGGGCCTAGTTGGCGAGAGCGGCTGCGGCAAGACAACGACTTCCCGCTGTATCCTCAGGGCCATCAATCCGACGAGTGGCGAGGTTCTTTTCGCCTCAAAAGAGCGCGGAATCGTCGATGTCACAGAGTTGCCAAGACAGCAACTTCGCGAGTTGCGGCGCGAAATGCAGATGATCTTCCAGGATCCGTTTGGATCTCTCAATCCCCGCATGACGCTTCTCGACATTGTCGGCGAACCATTGCTGGTACATGGGATGTCCAACCGCTCTGACCGGGCCGACCGGGTTGCCGAATTACTGCGATTGGTTGGCCTGCGGCCAGAGTACATGAGAAGATTCCCCCACGCCTTCAGCGGCGGCGAACGCCAGCGGATCGGCATAGCCCGGGCCCTGGCGCTAAACCCCCACCTTGTAGTGGCCGACGAGCCCGTGTCCGCACTCGACGTATCTGTGCAAGCGCAGGTGATCAACCTGCTGCAGGAACTACAGGAATCCCTGAACCTCACCTATCTGTTCGTTGCCCACGACCTCAGCGTCGTAAGGCATATCAGTGAGCGCGTGGGGGTGATGTACGTCGGCAAGATTGTCGAGATGGGGCCGACTGAGGAACTGTTCAATAATCCGAAACACCCGTACACGTCGGCACTGCTGTCATCTGTGCCGGTACCGGACCCACGTTTGCGTAGCAACCGAATCGCACTCGAGGGAGAGGTGGCTAACCCTGCCAACCCACCCTCGGGCTGCTACTTCCACCCACGTTGCACCTACGCCGTTGACCGGTGCCGCGAAGAGTCTCCGGTACTTGAGGATATTGGCGGGGGACGCTCAGTCGCCTGTTTGAGAATGCATGAAATTGAGTTGCCCGGACTCGGCGACACCCACGGAGATGTCAAGAGTAACGGCGCAAATAACTAGCAGATATCCAAAAATACGCAGATCAAAACGCTTGGCCGTAATGGCCAAGCGTTTTTTGTTTCAGTGGTTACAGCGTGCTGGGTCAGGGCCCAGTGGCCGCGATTGCCTCGCCCCCGCGCACCGTCATAACGGGCTCCCAGCACCCCCCGGGGCGCGATTGCCCGGCGACATCGACTAAGGGCGCGGCTTCCTGATTCCAGCGCAAGACCGCCAGGTCAGCGCAAGCGCCAGCCGCCAGCGTTCCAATCTCTCCCTGCAGTCCCAGCGTCCGTGCGGGTGACAATGTCGCTCGCTCGAAAACCTCCGTCTCAGACATGCCCACAGCCATAAGCTTGGACATCGTGCGCGGCAAGTCGTGCCTCGGGTCCGATTCACGATGCCGTTTATAAAAGTCGGTCGATATGGTGTCGGGCAGAAATCCGCCCGCAACCGCTGTCTCGGCAACGCCGAAGTCAAAGGACGACATTCCGTGGCCGATGTCAAACAACACGCCCCGTTCCCTTGCATCCAACGCGGCATCCACCACCCTGTCCCCGGGCGCAATACCACCGCGCCCTTCGTGGAAACAGTATGTCACTACATCGCCCTGGCGCATGAGGTCCAGCTGCTCGGCCAAAGGCCAGTCGAACGGATCCCACCGTACGCCGGAGAGAAGTGGCTTTCCGGTCCGCTCCGCCGCCTCAATTGCACGGCCCATAATCACCCTTGGGTCGTGCTGCGCTGTCGTCCCGCCCGCCACATTGACGGCGATTCCCCAGATCGCATCCCCCATCTGCGTGATCGCATCAACGCAAGCGTCCACATCCACGTCGTCGAGGCGCTCAAATACCGCGTTGTGCCCCTCCTCGCCACCCAGCGCCGGGCTGAGCGCCATTAGTATCCGAGTGTCCGAGGCATCTATGATCTGCTCTTTGTATTGAGCCCAGTTGCGAGGGCCAGCATCGCCCTGGGAGAGCACGGTAGTCGTCCCTCGGGGGAGCACCAACTCGTCCGCGTCGATACCATACTTCCAATCGGAAGGCGCCGGATGGCAGTGCATATCCACGAGCCCCGGTAATAGCACACAGTCCTCAAAGACGAGCTCCGCAGAAGCGTCCCCGGAAACATCTGGCCCGGCGGCTACGATACGTCCATCGCGAACCGCAACGGCCCCGGGGCCGTCGATCCCCGTGTCCGCGCAAAAGACCCTATCGGCTCTCACCATCAGATCCAGTTTCTCGTCCGCCATGGCGCCACTCCACTCTAAAAGATTTGTGCAACAACCCCGAGAATGATTCGGGAAGCCATCGTCGGGGGAATACGGGACCGTGTCAAGACATGGGTGCCCGACCGCTCGCTACCCGCACCTCGCGAATCCACAAACCGTCCTCAAATCGAAAGGGCTGGAGGGTCCGTGTGCTATAATCGGCATCCGTGCGCGCCCCGGAATCTAGGCTATTTACGGCGCTCCGGTTGTCCCCAGACCGACTCGATCCACAGGGAGAATCGACCACATGGCGATCTTCGAAGACCTCCGGATTTTCAGCGGCAACGCCCATCCAGAACTGGCCCAGCAAATCTGCTCATACCTGGGAATAACTCCAGGCCGCTCCGAGGCATTCAAATTCAGCAACGACGAGACCTTCGTCAAGATACTTGAAAACGTCCGCGAGAAGGACGTGTTCCTAATCCAGCCAATCGCGATACCGGTCAACGACAATCTGATCGAATTACTAATCATGATCGATGCCATGAGACGCGCCTCGGCTGGACGCATCACGACGGTGATTCCCTACTACGCCTACGGGCGGACGGACAAAAAGGACCAGCCGCGGGTCGCGATCACTGCCCGGCTTATCGCCGACTTCATCTCGATGGCTGGCGCCGACCGCGTACTAACGATGAACCTACATGCCGGGCAGATCCAGGGGTTCTTCAACATCCCGCTCGATGAGTTGTCAGCCATGCCTCTGTTGGCCAATAACTTCAAAGAGCGTAACCTGGACAACCTGATAGTCGTCGCACCTGATGTGGGCGCTGCACGGCGGGCCCGAAACCTAGCCGGCCTGCTGGGCACGCCGATAGCCATCATCGAAAAGCAGAGACTTGGGAATGATGAGCGTGCAGAAGCGGTAAGCCTGATCGGATCGGTAGAGGGAAGCAATGCCCTCCTCGTCGATGACGAGATCCTTTCAGGAGGGACCATGGTCTCTGCTGCGAGGCTCCTAAAGAAAAAGGGTGCACTGGACGTGTACTGCTGCGCCGTCCATCCTCTCCTGTCTGGAACTGCACCTGAACTGCTGCGTGGCAGTGAACTCAAGGAGGTCGTCGTCACCGACACTCTGCCGATACCGCAGGAAAAGCAGTTCGGAGATCTCAAGGTATTGTCCGTAGCGTCCCTTTTAGGGGAGGCCATCCACAGGATACACAGCGGCCTATCCGTGGGAGCGATGTTCGAACACTAGAAATCATGGACGAGACAAGGGCCGACTACGAGCGCTCGACGAGGGTATCTCGACCGACACTGATATACGGTTGCGGAAGGGTGTGACCTGACATGCTAAAGAGTATCGCCAAACTAATAGGCGGAACCTCTGAGAAAGCGATCAAAAAGCTCAGGCCCCTCGCTGACGAGATCAACGAGATTGAGCCGAGTCTCGAAAACTTGTCTGAAGAGGACTTGAGAGGTCTGACCAACGAGTTCAGGTCTCGCCTCTCAGGCCGAGAGACCCTGGACGATCTACTTCCCGAGGCCTTCGCGCTGGTACGTGAGGCGGCCAAACGGACCCTGGGAATGCGCCACTTCGACGTGCAGATCATCGGCGGAATAGTACTCCATCAGGGCAAGATCGCCGAGATGCGGACTGGCGAGGGCAAGACTCTCGTCGCCACACTACCCGCCTACCTGAACGGCATTGCTGGCAACGGCGTTCACGTCGTGACCGTGAACGACTACCTGGCCCGTCGCGACGCCCAGTGGATGGGTGCGGTATACCACATGCTCGGCCTCACAACCGGCGTCTTGCAGGCCGACTCCTCTCACCTGTACGATCCGGACGCCGATGGCAAGCCCGGCTCAGAGAAGCTCCGCGACGTGAGCCGCAGAGAAGCCTACGCGGCTGATATCACCTACGGAACCAACAACGACTTCGGCTTCGACTACCTGCGCGACAACATGGTCATCGACCTTTCTCAGCGCGTTCAACGGGATCGTGTTTTCGCTATTGTGGACGAGGTCGACAACATCCTGATTGACGAGGCCAGGACTCCACTGATCATCAGTGGCCCTGCAGAGGAGTCCACAAAGGAGTACAGCCGCTTTGCCAGAATGGTCCCGTCCCTCAATCCTGAAGAGGACTACGCCATAGACGAAAAGCACCGCGCTGTCACGCTCACGCCAGAGGGCATGAGCAAACTGGAAGTGCTTCTCAACGTCGAGAATCTGTACGATCCAGCGAACGTACGACAGGTGCACTTCGTGGAAAATGCCCTGAAGGCACGGGCCCTCTTCGAACGCGACAAAGAGTACATCGTGAAAGACAGAGAGGTGATCATTGTCGATGAGTTCACCGGCCGTCAGATGCCGGGCCGGCGCTTTTCCGATGGCCTGCACCAGGCCCTCGAGGCAAAGGAATCGCTCACCATTCAGAGAGAGAGCATCACCCACGCGACAATAACCCTCCAGAACTACTTCCGACTCTACACAAAGCTATCTGGAATGACAGGAACTGCGGCAACGGAGGCCGAGGAATTCTGGAAGATATACAAGCTTGAGGTCGTAGATATCCCGACGAATGTGGCAATGGTCAGAGAAGATACTGTCGATCACATATTCAGCGATCAAAAGGCCAAGTACGAGGCGGTTATCAATGCCATCGTAGAGCGGCATGAACAGGGGCAGCCGATACTGGTCGGGACAACGGACATCTCCAGGTCTGAGGTGCTCAGCGAACGCCTGAAGAAGCATGGAATCCCTCACCAGGTCCTAAACGCCAAGCAGCACGAACGTGAGGCGGCTATCGTCGCGGAAGCTGGAAGGCCCGGGGCGGTGACTGTAGCAACGAACATGGCCGGTCGTGGTACGGACATCGTCTTGGGCGGCAACCCCGATGCCATCGACATTTCTCGTGAGCGCTGGGAAGAGGAGCACCGCAAGGTTGTCGAGTCCGGTGGTCTCCACATCATCGGAACCGAGCGCCACGAAGCGAGGCGTATCGATAACCAGCTTCGTGGCCGCGCAGGACGCCAGGGAGACGCAGGCAGCACTCGCTTCTATGTCGCCCTTGACGACAGTCTCATGCGACGATTCGGTGGCGACAAGATCCAGGCCGTCATGAACTGGGCGGGAATGGACTCGAGCGAGCCTCTCGAAAACAAGATGATCAGCCGGTCCATTGAGGGCGCTCAGGTCAAAGTCGAGGCATTTCATTTCGACACCCGCAAGCAGCTCGTAGAGTACGACGACGTAATCAATACCCACCGGACCGTCATCTACGGCGAACGCAACAAGGTGCTCAGCGGAGCAGATCTCAAGACAAATATCCATGATATGATCGAGTCCGAACTGCCTGATGTCATCTCACGACACCTAGACGGCATTCCGCCGGAGGACTGGGATGTCGCCGCGCTAATGGGAGAGCTCCTGTCCATCTTCCCGCTGCAAGGCGATCTGGCCGACCCCGAGGTTGTCGCGGAGATGGATCAGGAGGAGATCTTTGAATTGGTCATGGAGCAGGCGAGCGCTCTTTACGAAAAGCACGAAGTCAACCTTGGCCCCGATCTAATGAGGATGGCTGAGCGCGAGGTCATGCTTCGCACCATCGACGCCAACTGGGTTCCGCACCTGACGGCGATGGAGAATCTGAGACAAGGTATTGGGCTCCATGCCTATGGCCAGCGAGACCCGCTGGTCATGTACAAAAGAGAGGGCATGGAGATGTTCGAGACCCTCAAGAACCGCATCCAGTACGACATCGTCCATACGATTTACCGCGTCGCGGCAGGCCCCGGCGCAACCAACGAGAGCGAGGGACGACCCAAGAAGCGATCCGAGGCCAAGAGCATCATGGCGAAAGCCCTGGGCAACCGTCCCCTTGCTCCCGAAGCTTCCGGTTCGGTCAAAGTGGGGAGAAACGACACGTGTCCCTGCGGCAGTGGCAAAAAGTACAAGCGATGCCACGGGGCTTAATGAGCTGCTCTTGATTGCCTGCAAATGCTCCTCCAAACCTGTTTGCAGTGGATAAGCAACGTGCCCGGCCTCTCCGGGCGACACGGCCGAGATACTGTTTTAGATCGCGAGGCAGAGCTCCGTGAACAACCCGCCGGTCGCGGAAGTCTTTCATGGCATCGCCGGACTGCTCGAAATCAAGGGCGAGCAAAGATTCACGGTGGTCGCGATCGCTCGCCGCGCCTGGTGCGAGGCTCACCACATTGTCAACACGCTGCCAACCAACGCCTTTATGGACTTACTAAGTGCTGAAAAGTCGCGACGGCGTGAGGCCGGGCAAGTCTATGCATAGCACAACTCAAAGCAGCCGCACCGCAAGGAATGAATCCGCAGGCCATGCGTTAGCGCAGCTGAAAGACGCACTAAAAAAGAATCGCGATTGGCCCACCGCATTCTTCGAGGCAATGGCACTCTGGACCTTGCCAGTAGAGACGCACCATGGACGCACGTACCGCTACCTGATAGGGGGTGAGGCATTCGACTGGCTGGTACTCGCCGAACGTCTCTGCGAAGAGATCAGCGGCCATATACCGCAGCAAGAAATCGAGGATCTACTGTTTGCAGGTCGCCTGCCCGAGTCCTTTGATAGCGAACGGATTCAGGGCTTACTGGGGGTGGACAGGTACCGTGGATATCTTAATTTCTACTACGGGGTGACCGTGGAAGAAGCTCTGCAGCTGGCAAATGAACTGGAGGTGCTGAAGCGTAACACGAGAAACGTAATCCTGTTCGTTCCCGACGCCTCCTAGCAGGCGTACGCACGACTCTACCGCGACTCCAGCAATGCGCTCCTGGCAAGATTCCGGCTGGAGATTGGGAGCGCGGCGGAGGCCGACTCGATTAGCGTCGGAGAGTCCAGGGAGTTCACGTACTGGCTGTTCAAGTACC
>JASLXL010000027.1 GCA_030740335.1 SAR202 cluster bacterium
TGAAGAGGCAAACAGTAACAGAGCCGCAAAGGAGATAGTCGACCCGCCAATGTACAACCGGCCGTGGTGCTGGATATTCGTCGCCGATGCCACCAGGACCGCCCCGATCATGGCGCCCAGGCCGGCCCCTGCCATGAGCACCCCCATCGGCCCTGGTCCCATATTCAGGACATCTCTCGAAATCACCGGCACCATGTGCTGGTACGGGAACATCAACAGATTCATCAAGACAGTCACAGTTATCGTGGCTCTCAACGCTGCATGGCCCCATACATAGCGGACTCCCTCCACCAGGTCTTTCGTGAGGCTTACCGACGCACGCCCTTCACGTGGCGCGGAGGCCAGCGTAAATCGCCACAGGAGCACTATCGCAGTGAGATATGTGACCACAACTGCCGAGTACGCTCCGACGAACCCTGTTGTCGAGATCAGTAGCCCGGCCAGAGCGGGGCCGATCATCCTGCTGACAGACATCGCGACCGAGTCCAGCGCGATTCCGTTTGTCATCCCAGAACTACCGAGTAGGTCGTGGATAGCTGATCTGCGCGACGGCATTTCCAGTGCCCAGGCTGTTCCGGCAACACTCAATATGACGTAGGCGTGCCAGAACTCCTCTGAACTGGTTGCCAGGAGGACGAGCATCGCGGTTGATGCGATGAGCCCTGCGACCTGGGTCGAGAGGATGACGGCCTTGCGATTTGCCCGGTCGGCCAGTAGACCCCCGACCAGACCGAGTGCCAACATTGGCACCATACCGAAGAATCCGACGAGAGCCACGAGCCACGGAGAGTCGGTCAGCTGTAGCACTAGCCAGCCCAGTATGGTCATATGCATCCATCGAGAGCAGTAGGAGAGCAGATTCGCCGGCCACAAGAGACGGTAGTCGTGATTGCGAAATGCGCGCAGCGTGCGGTGCTGGACCAGCGTAGAAGCGTTGAAAGGGAGAGGAAAGGCCATAGTTGCTCTGGTGGCTATTGTATACCCCGACGGTGCTGTGCACGTCTGGAGGAGCGGTGCTCGGCGTCCGGCCGAGCTGTCTTGGCGCGAGTCTGAATTTAGTGCGACAACTCGAGGTCTATTGGCCAAAACCAGTCGTCGAGACCCAAAAATTGTCACTCAAACAAGGCGTCCTCCCCGTAGGCGTTAGCTTGACACTATTTAGGTAGCCCCGTACCATTGGACGAGAGGCAATCTGCTCGGAGCGGACTGTCTTAACAATTGAAAGGGAGGGTGAGTAGCGATGGATTCTACGATTGTCGCGATACTCGCCGTCCTGGTCGGCCTAGGGTTAGGGGCCATTGGTGGATATTTGGGCCTGCGAGGACTATCGATCAAACGTCGTGCCGAGGCGGAGAGGGAAGCCACGCAGGTACTGGACGAGGCCAGGGAGGCAGAGAGAAGAATACTCCTGGACGCAAAGGAGGAGGCTTTCAAGGTTAGGTCCGAGCATGAGGGTGATGTAAGAGAGCGGAGAACCGAGATCCAGCGCACTGAACAACGCCTCGCGAATCGTGAGGAAAACGTTGATCGTCGTGCCAACAACCTTGAAAAGCGTGAGAAGGGTCTGAATGAGAAGGAGCAAGCCGCCGAAGAGCTCAAAGAAGAGCTGTTACGGATCAGTGAAAAAGAGGTTCTCCGCCTGGAGGAACTTGCCCAGCTTTCCATGAGCGAAGCACGCGATGAACTCCTGCAGCGTGCGGAAGAGGAGACTCGCCACGAGCTGGCGATTATCTACCGCAACGAAGAGGAGCGCGCACGGGACGAGGCCGATGAGAAGGCTCGGGACATCATCTCCCTGGCCATACAGCGGCTCGCGTCCGATGTCGTCTCCGAAGCAACCCTCACCAACGTACCCCTACCCACCGATGAGATGAAGGGTCGAATTATAGGCCGCGAAGGACGGAATATTCGAGCGATCGAGAAGGCGACTGGGGTGGACCTGATTATCGACGACACCCCCGAGGCGGTGACCCTGTCCTGCTTTGATCCCATACGCAGGGAAGTGGCTCGCCTGGCGATTACCAAGTTGGTAGCGGATGGACGCATACATCCAGCCCGTATCGAAGAGATAGTTACCAAGACGAACAAGGAACTGGAACAGACTATTCGCAAAATGGGCGAACAGACTATATTGGATGTCGGTGTTCGCGGCATCAACACGGAGCTAGTGAAGCTGCTGGGTCGGCTCAAATACAGATTCAGCTATGGCGAGAATGTTCTTCAGCACAGCATCGAGGTCGCCAGACTCGCTGGAATGATGGCCGGGGAGATAGGGGCGGACGTCAGGGTCGCCACCGCTGGCGGTCTTCTGCACGACATCGGCAAGGCATTGACTCATGAGGTCGACGGACCTCATGCCGAAATCGGCGCGGACGTTGCGACGAGGAACAAGGCCCCCGCAAATGTATGCACGGCTATCCGTGAGCACCACGACGATGACCACAGCAGTCCGGAGTCGTTTCTGGTCTCCGCGGCGGACGCCATTAGCGCCGCCAGACCCGGATCTCGCCGTGACACCGTGGAGCACTACATTCAACGCCTGGAGGCCCTCGAAGAGGTAGGCCGGGCCTTTGACGGCGTCGAGAAAGTGTTTGCCATCCAGGCGGGTCGCGAGATCCGAATAATGGTGAAGCCACAGAGCATCGACGACGTGGCCGCCAACAAACTGGCGAGAGACGTCTCAAAGAAGATCGAGGAAACCCTGGCCTACCCTGGCCAGATAAAGGTAACGGTGATCCGAGAGTCGCGCGCAGTCGAATACGCCAGATAGAAGCAGTCAGCGGCTCGAATGATTTCCAAACAGCGTACGTCATGAAGCACCGCCCCCCGAAAACCATTTCGGGGGGCGGTTTTGTGTGTCGCCATCCACCGGTGGGAGGAACTGTTGAAATCCAGGGTCGACCTTCATCTGCATACGACGATGTCTGACGGGCGCCTCTCGCC
The DNA here is from genome assembly GCA_030740335.1 of SAR202 cluster bacterium. The sequence goes on from JASLXL010000027.1 coordinate 2,944, forward strand.
CACTGAACTGGTAACCCTCTGCGCGAAGAGAGGCCTCCGACAGATCGCCATCACCGACCACGACTCACTGGAGGGTTTGCCGGAGGCTCAGGCGGCAGCCGCAGATCTCGGTGTCGATGTCATCTCCGGCGTTGAGCTTGGCGCGGATGAGACAGGTAGAGAGGTCCACCTGCTGGGCTACTTCGTCGACGCAGACGACCCTGAGTTGAGCAGCATGCTGGCTGGTTTTAGGCAAGGACGCACGACCCGCGGCAGGAGGATAGTGGAGAGGCTGGTCGAATTGGATGTCCACGTATCATGGGACCGCGTGCTAGCGCTGTCGGACGGCGGCGCGGTCGGCAGACCGCATATCGCCGAGGCGATGGTGGAAAAAGGATACGTCCAGTATCCGAAAGAGGCGTTCGACCAGTACTTGGGACGCAGCGGGACTGCTTATGTCGGCAGGGAAAGGGTGACGCCCGCTGAGGGGGTCGCAGTCCTGGTAAAAAACGGAGCGGTCCCTGTCATGGCCCACCCGACCTACTACATGTCCGGAGATGGGCCCAAGGAGGTGGCCAGACTGACGGAAACGCTGGCCGGTCTTCAGCAAGTGGGCCTGGCAGGTATGGAAGTCCACTACGGAGACTACACCACACGCCAGGTGGAAATGCTCGCATCGGTCGCCAGCGAGTTGGGCCTAATACAGTGCGGAGGAAGCGACTACCACGCCTCAGGCAACCCCGATGAGACTGAGCCCGGGAAGGTGGGGCCACCCCCAGAGGTAATTGGCGCGTTACAAGATGTGAGGGGACGGCTGCCAGGACAGGGCGAGGCCTAACCCGGCAATATGGGACCCGAAACCCTGTTGATCGTCGCCGCCTACCTGTGGGGCGCAGTCCCGACAGCGTACCTTGTGGCCCACTACGTCAAGGGCATCGATATTCGGAATTACGGCTCCGGCAACGTGGGAGCATCCAACGCAGCGGAGCACATGGGAGGACGAATAGGCCTGGCGATCGGGATCTTCGACGCCATTGGCAAGGGCTCTCTCATCGTAGTAATCGCCAGCTTCCTCGATCAGGATCTAGCGGTCCAGGTGGGGATGGGGTTGGCTGTCATTGTGGGGCACAACTGGTCTGTGTACCTACGCTTGACGGGAGGCAGAGGCATTGCGACTTCGCTCGGAGTGATCCTGGGCCTTGGCCTCGTGTGGGAGTTCCCGGTTTGGGGGATCTTGATCCTATCTGGGCGCATTGCTCGCGGGGACACCGCTTTGTTGGCGCTATTCGGAGCCCTGGCCCTGCCGTTCCTGGCCTGGATGAGAGGGCAACCGGCAGAGATAGTTTGGATGCTAGTTGCGATAACGCTACTTATGGTGACTAAGCGGACGACGGCGAATTGGGAGTGGCCCAAAACGGACGGAAGTGGATTTCTTCGGGTCCTAACGAACCGAATTCTGTGGGACAGGGATGAATCGGCCAAAGAGGAATGGACAGCGCGGCGGCCATTGCCATAGGTAAAAACACCGATGCAGAACGGTTACCTTCTCGCTGTTCCCCGCATCTCGCATCATGAGGAATAATAGTAAGTGGCTGAGACGACTACATACTGCGCCGAGCACGAGGATACGCCGACGAGCTTGCGGTGCGCCCGCTGCGAAAACCTCGTCTGCCCGAAATGCATGGTCCAGGCCCCCGTGGGGATTCGATGCCAGGAGCACGGCAAGGCACCGAAGTCCCCGATGTACCAGGTCTCTCGTGGCTACATAGCCCGCGGATTCGGCGCCGCCATCGTCGTCGGCGTCGGCGGCGGTATCGCGCTGGCCTTCGCGGTGCCTTTCCTCGGAGACTTCTATGGTGGGATCGCAGTCGCAGGTATTGGGTATCTCGTAGGCGAGGCAATTTATCGGGCAAGCAACTACAAGCGCGGGACGCCCCTGATCGTTGCGTCCGTGGTGGGCATGGTGGTCGCGTTGGTGGCGTTCCTTGTCATATTGGGAGGTGTGCCGACCCTATTCGAACTGTTGGGACTGGGGGCTGGGACATACCTGGCCGTCACTCGCGTCAGGTAGCACTGATAGACGCGCACGAGCTACCGGATAGGGTGCTTAGAGTAGATATAATAGTGAACACCAGATCTAATGCCGTCTACATTGACAGATTTCGTAAACATCGTATGATATAGTGGATGATACCTAATGGCGGAGGGGATGTATCGAATGGAAGGCCCAGACAAACTAGATAGGAAAATAATCTCGATTCTCAGAGAGGACGGAAGAGCCTCGAACGCGGGAATCGCGCGGAAGGTTGGGGTTAGCGAGGGGACAGTCAGGCGTCGGCTCAAGAACCTTGTCGAGGAAGAGTACATCCAGGTGGTGGCCCTCCCGGACGCAGCCAAAATGGGAAACAGCTCGCAGGCCCTTCTCGGTGTTCAGGTCGACCCGGACAAAGTTGATGTGGTTGCCGATGCAATCAAGAGCCTCCCAGGGGTCACTTGGGTTGCCGTGACCACCGGTTCATACGACATATTCGCCTGGGCGACGTTCCCGTCCGCGGAAGCGCTCGGCATATTCCTGCGAACCAAGGTCGGTACGGTCCCCGGCGTGAGACGGACCGAGACCTTTGTTAATCTGGACAAAAAACGCGGCAACGTCGTCATATAGCCAGAAGGCAAGATGACAGTGGTGCGATGAAATGCCCCCTCCTCATCGAGGGGGTATTTTCGTGTCGGGGCCAGGCACACTGTACCACCCGGAGCGGGCTGCATTATAATCGGGCGGTGCCATGATATTACGTACATTGCTTGCGTAGGCCCAAGCTGCATCAAGTACATATCGGTAGCCAGAGAGCGAGGAGACAGACTTGTTCAGGACAATCAACTGTGGCGATGTGAGGCAGGACCATCTTGGTGACAAGGTCGTCCTATCGGGCTGGGTGCACCGCTGGCGCGATCACGGTGGTCTCGTATTCATCGATCTGCGCGACCGCGAGGGTGTAGTCCAGGTCGTCTTCAATCCCGAGCTGGCCCCCGATGCCCATGCCATTGCCGAGCGGCTGAGAAGCGAATGGGTGATCCAGGTAACGGGGACGGTAGGGGCTCGTCCCGAGGGCACCGAAAACCCGGGGCTGCCCACAGGCCATATAGAGGTAGCCGTTGAATCGGCACGTGTCCTGAATGAATCAAAGACCCCACCCTTCGAAGTCGCAGACGACGTCGATGTTGACGAGCTTGTGCGGTTGAAGTACCGCTTCATTGACCTGCGACGTCCCAAAATGCGCGCCATCTTGATCCTACGGCACAAGGTAGTTAAGTTTATCCGCAATTTCCTAGACGATCGCGAATTCCTGGAGATCGAGACCCCCATATTGATCAAGAGCACTCCCGAGGGCGCACGAGACTACCTTGTGCCATCCCGGTTGCAGCCTGGCAAATTCTACGCGCTGCCCCAGTCGCCCCAGCAGCTCAAGCAGCTGCTGATGGTAGCCGGCGTGGACAAGTACTATCAGATAGCACGCTGCTTCCGCGATGAAGATCCACGTGCGGACCGCGTCCCAGAGCACACCCAGCTCGACCTGGAAATGAGCTTCGTGGAGCAGGATGACGTGCTGGAATTGATTGAGAGCCTCTACACCTCAATGATAGAGACGCTGCTGCCCGAAAAAAGCCTGATGAAGCCTTTCCCGAGGCTCACCTACCAGGAGGCGATGGACCGCTACGCCACCGACAAGCCCGACCTGAGATTCGGACTCGAGATGGCAGACCTGTCTGACATCGCAGCCGCCGCCGAATTCAAGGTATTTAGCTCGGCGGTCGAGGACGGCGGTATTGTGAAAGGGTTCAGCGTGCCGGGAGTGGGTGGATACCCGCGACGGCAGTTGGACGAGCTAACCGAATTTACGAAATCTAGAGGAGCACGGGGTCTCGTATACATCGCGATCAACGAGGACGCCGGATCGATCGACGACCTCGCTGAAGGCCAGTTCAAGTCCCCGGCCGCAAAGTTCCTGTCACTGGACGAGATCAAGGCGATTGCCCGGGCCACCTGCGCCTCCGCGGGAGACCTGATACTGATCGTGGCCGGGCCATCCAAGTCGACGAACATCGCTCTGGGCGCACTGCGAAACGAGATGGGCCGTCGTCTAGAACTCGCGGATCCCGACATGTTGGCCTTCGCGTTCGTGGTGGACTTCCCCCTGTTCGAGCATAACGAAGACACAGGTCGCTGGGACGCGATGCATCATGCATTCTCCATGCCCCATAAAGACGATATCCAGTACCTGGAATCTGACCCTGGCAGGGTCATAGGCACGCTGTACGACCTGGTTTGTAACGGACTTGAATGCGCCAGCGGAAGTATTCGAGTCCACCAGCGTGCGCTCCAGGAGCGCATATTCAAGGTTCTTGGCTACACAGACACAGAGATCGAACAGCGGTTCAAACAGCTACTTGATGCGCTTGAGTACGGCGCTCCCCCCCACGGTGGTATCGCCCCCGGCATAGACCGCCTGATGATGATCCTACTCGGCACCGACAACATCCGGGACGTGATCGCGTTCCCCAAGACGCAGAATGCCACAGACCCACTATTCGAGGCACCAGGCTACGTGGAAGAGGAGCAGATCCGAGATCTCCGGCTCTGCATCGTGGATCCAGCCAAACCCAAATAGACAGCGCTGCCCACGCTACACTAGTCTGAGCTTGGGTTCTTGATTTCTGAGGTTGATGCGGGCGTGGTGTGCAGAGTGGCACAGACCAGTAGCCCGTCCTGAGCGAAGCCGAAGGGCCGGGAGCCTGAGGGTGTCCCTCAGAATTATCAATATTATCTTTTCTTCTCTTTTTCTTTTTCCCGAGTGGTCCAACTGGGCACGTCAGAGGATATGGACAACTACGGTCCCGCTACATATGGTGATCGCATCGCCAGCGGCTATGACGAAAACCACATCTCGCTGTTTGCACCCGACGTGACCGGCTTGATGGTCGACGTGTTGGCCGGGCTAGCCGCCGATGGCACGGCGCTGGAGTTGGGCATAGGCACGGGTCGCATAGGCCTGCCACTTGCCGCCATCGGCGTCCCCATGCAAGGTATCGACGCATCGGAGGCCATGGTCGCACGTCTCCGGGAGAAGGACGGTGGGGCGGACATCCCCGTCACAATCGGGGACTTCGCCGAATTCGAGTTGGACACTGAGTTCTCGCTGATCTTTGTCATATTCAACACAATCTTCGCCCTGCTCACCCAGGAGGACCAGATCGCCTGTTTCCAGCGCGTCGCCGACCACCTAGCCGAGGACGGAGTGTTTGTAATTGAGGCGTTCGTTCCCGACCAGACGCGGTTCGTTCGGGGCAACAACATCGACGTGGGGACCGTGGACACTGATGAGGTCAGAATAGACGTCACAAACCACGATCCCGTAGCCCAGGTGGCGACCACACAGCATATCCATTTCACTGACGACGGAGTCGAGATGTACCCGGTGCAGCTGCGTTACGCCTGGCCCTCGGAGTTGGACCTGATGGCACGGCTCGCCGGGCTCACGCTGCGCGATCGGTGGGGCGGATGGGATCGCCAGCCTTTCACGGCCGCCAGTACCAACCATGTCTCGGTCTACGAACTCGCCTAGCGACGGCACTCCTCGCTAGCCGTTGCATACCTGGTCCCATACCCCCATAATCTAGCTGCTTGCTGCCATCAGTTTGCTCGTGAGGAGGTCTGTTCATGTTCGACGTGGTGATCACCAGAGGGATCGTAGTCGACGGCTCCGGCAAGCCAGGATACCCTGCCGATGTCGGTATCCTAGGCGGCAAAATCGAAGCGATAGAGGATCTATCGCAGGCCGAGACAGCGCGGGTCATCGATGCGTCGGGGCTGACTGTTTCTCCAGGATTCATTGATAGCCACACGCACTCGGACGCCTCGCTGCTTACGAACCCGCAGCATGCCCAAGGGCTCCGACAAGGCATCACGACCGAGATACTGGGACAGGACGGGCTGTCGTATGCCCCTCTCTCGGCAGACAATTACGAGACCTACCGACGATACCTGGCCGGGATCCTGGGCCGTGCGCCTGCCGGCCTCGACATGAGCGGCGTCGCCGCCTTCAGGTCCCACTACCACAACAAGACGGCAATCAACACTGCATACCTGGTCGCCCATGGCGCTATCAGGCTCGAGACATGCGGTTTTCAGGACGTGCCGATGACCGGCGACCGCATGAAGCACGCTCTCCGGCTTGTGGAGGAGGGCTTGGAGCAGGGTGCGGTCGGGCTAGCGACCGGCCTCTCATATCACCCGCACTCGTGGAGCACGACCGAGGAGATCGTCGAGCTTTGCGGGCCGGTTCAGAAGGCCTGCGGGGTGTACGTAACCCACCTGCGCGACGTCCACCCGGAGCGCGGTTTCGGCGGAGGCGGTGTTCCCGAGGCGCTGGAGGTCGGCCGACGCTCTGGCGTCAAGGTCCACTTCTCCCACACCCGCACCGCCGCCGGCAACGCCGGACAGGTGGCGGAGCTGATGGAGCCCATCGACGCCGCAAAGGCCGAGGGCCTGGACATCACCCTTGAGCTGTACCCGTACCCCACCGGCAGCACCTTTGCCGTTAGCAACCTGCCGAGCTGGGCTTCCGCGGGTGGACCGGAGGAGATTCTCGATCGTCTAACAGACTCGGGGGACCGAGCGCGCATCGTCGAGCACCTGGAGTCGATGGGCAAGCGTTCCATCGCTGAATCGGTCCTGTCCCACCTGCCACGTCACCCCCAGTACGAGGGGATGTCGGTAGCCGATATCGCCGACGATCTCGGGATGGGGCTTGGCGAGACGATGTGTCACATGCTCGTGGAGGAGGACCTGGAGGTCGGCTTCTGGCTTACCCCGCCCGATAGTGTAAACACCTGGCGGCAGACTAGCCGTGACGCCATCGAGCTCCTTTCCAGGCCCGACTACATGGTGGGTAGCGACTCGATTCAGGCGGGCGGATCCCCACATCCACGGGCCTATGGCACCTTCCCCCGTTTCCTGGGGCGGCTCCGTCGGCGCTACGCCAAGATCACACTCGAGCAGATGGTGCAACGGGTCACCGACAACCCTGCACGAAGATTCGGGCTGACCGGTCGTGGACGGGTTGAGAAGGGCTACTTCGCGGACCTAGTGATCTTTGATCCCGACCGCATCATCGACACAGCGACCTACGACGAACCCCGGCATCATCCGGCCGGCATTCCATACGTGCTGGTCAACGGGAAAGTCGCCGTGGACGGCGAACGCTGCACCGGCGTCTTGGCCGGCCAGGCCATTCCATAATGATTTGGGGATCGCGCTCCTAGCGGGCGCCCGGCACCTTTGCCAGACATACTTCAGATAGTAGTCGCGACCATCGCGATGTTCGTCGGGTCGATCATTGCCGGCACAGCGGGCTTTGGCATGGGGATGACCGCGTCCCCATTCATGCTCCTGGTACTGGATCCGCGCACAGTTGTTGTCATCTCCAACGCGATGGGGATTGCCGTGTTCACGGTGGTGCTCTACCAGTCGCGGCGTGCTCTGCCCGTGAAGGAGATGTCCGTCATTGCGGTGGTGGGGCTCGTCGGCACCCCTGTCGGCGTCTTTGCCCTTAGTACTGTAAGCACGAACCTGCTCCGGATCGGCATCTTGGTGCTGATCATGTTCACAGCAATCGCGGTGGTCAGTAACGCAGGCACCATCTTCGGAAAATCCAAAACGATCGGGCCTGTGGTGGGGTTCGTGGTTGGCGCGATAATCGCTGCCTTCGGTATAGGCGGCCCGCTGATGGTCCTGTACCTGCTTGCACGCGGCTGGTCTAGTCAGATGTTGCGAGCCTCAATGTCGTTCTTCTTTCTGATAAACATGTTTACCGGCGTCGTCGGATACGTTGTCACTGGCCTGTACACAAAGGAACGGGTCGTACTAACCTTGATCGTGGCGGTGCCGGTACTGATCGGCTTCAGCCTCGGTGGCCTGCTCTTGAAAAAGCTCGATGAGAACACCTTCCGCCAAGGGGTCATAGCCGTCATCCTCTTCACCAGCACCATGACGTTGGCTTGGGAGTTGTTTCACTTGGCGTCCTAGTACCATATGAGTCATAGTCGCCGAGCTTCGCTTCACAGGAGGTCGTAATGCGATCCACCCAATTCACCACTGGCTCGCCGGACATCCACACCGATATCTTGATCGTCGGCGGTGGTACTGGAGGCTGTGCGGCGGCCATGTCAGCCACCAGCATGGGCATGCACGTAATCATGACCGAGCCCACGGACTGGATAGGCGGTCAGCTCACTTCCCAGACCGTCCCACCAGACGAGCACTCCTGGATCGAGCGATTTGGCTGCACGGGACGGTTCCGTGCATACCGCAACGGCGTCCGGAAGTACTATCGGGACAACTACCCTTTGACCGATGCAGCTCGATCTGATCCCTACTTGAATCCTGGCAACGGCTACGTCTCCCGTCTCTGTCACGAGCCCCGTGTGGCCCTGGCGGTGCTGGAGCAGATGCTGGCCTTTCCCCGCACCTCAGGCCTGCTCGACGTACGGCTGCGCCATAAGCCTGTAGCCGCCGACGCCCAGGGAGACCGGGTGCGCTCCGTCACGTTGCTGGACATGGACTCTGGCAAGGAGATCACCATCGGCGCCGACTACATCCTCGACGCCACCGAAACAGGTGACCTGCTGCCCATGGCGGGTGTCGAGTACGTCAGCGGGTTTGAGTCGCAGGCCGAGACCGGCGAACCCAACGCTCGTGAGGGCGACGCCGAGCCCGACAACGTGCAGGCGCTGAGCTGGGTCATGGCCATTGGACACGACCCGGATGGCGAACACGTCATCGACAAGCCGTCGCAGTACGAGCGCTGGAGAGACTTCGAGCCAGACCTGACACCGTCGTGGGAAGGCAGGCTGCTAAGATGGTCCCGCGGTCGCGCCGAGGGTGACCGCAAGTGGCAGGACACCTACGTACTGTTCCCTGAAGAGTCGGTAATGGAGGACAGGCGCGATAGCCTCTGGCACTGGCGACGCATCGTCTACAAGGGTTACTATGCTCCCGGGGTCTTGGAACACGAGAAGACCCTCGTGGTGTGGCCGCAGAACGACTACTTCGTATCCAACATCATCGACAAGCCCGAAGAGGAGGCAGCCCGGTACCTTGAGGAATCACGACAGCTCTCCCTCAGCTTTCTCTACTGGATGCAGACCGAGGCCGACCGGCCAGACGGCGGTATCGGCTACCCTGGACTCTATCTGTGCCCCGACGTCACAGGAACGGACGATGGTCTGGCAAAGGCCCCCTATATCCGTGAGTCACGCCGAATCAGGGCGGAGCTAACCGTCACCCAGAACCACATCGACGCAGAGCTGCGAGACAGCGCCGAGATATTCCCGGACACAGTGGGTATCGGCAACTACCATATAGACGTGCACGTAAGTTCCGGCGGCACCAGCATCATCGACCGTCCAGCCCACCCCTTCCAGATCCCGCTGGGGGCGCTAATCCCGCAACTCATGGACAACCTACTCCCCGCCGGCAAAAACATCGGCACAACCCACATCAGCAACGGCTCCTACCGCCTGCACCCCGTAGAGTGGAACATAGGCGAATCAGTAGGCCTCCTAGCCGCCTACTGCGCTCGCAGCAACACAACCCCCCGCCAAGTCCGCCACAAGCCCGACCTACTACGCGAATTCCAGGACCTCTGCATAGCCCAGGGCATAGAGCTAGAGTGGCCCAAAGTGACCTCCGAAAATCGCAACGCAGCCTTCGATCAACGCATCCTAGGCACTCTCCCAAGAGGCGCAACGCCGTAACGAGTGTGGGTGGCGCTACGGGCGGATATAGGGGCGTACAACCGTACGCCAGCTTTCCACTACAGCAGGGCCATCAATTGACCCTCGGCGGCACACTACCCGCGCCGCGGGGCGCACCGAGGACGCCATCCATCTGGAGTCGCGAGATTAGGTGCACTCGACACCATTAGGGACGTATCCAGCCATCCCGTGGCCGAGGTTGTCATCTGGGCAGGGGCTCCCCCTCATCCTAGCCTTCTCCCTCGTGGGAATAAGGGACCAGACCTCCTCTCCTGGAGAGGGAGAGGACTGAGGTGAAGGTCTCTCTTTTGTCGTTGCCGCGACCAAGACTCGAAGAATCTACCATGAACGCAGCTTCACGGATCCACCGTTCACTCTGAGCCCGACGTAGCACCTTGCCCAATTCCTTGATAAACACGTACATGCGTGCTGATATATACCACAGAGGACAGGCCTCGTGGCCTGTCCTCTCCCATTATCTGCCTATCGATTGCGCGAGATATTCATGGATCACCAACCCTGCCAAATGTCCCATTCGCTCCCAATTCAGTAACAATTGCACTCAAAGATGTCCCATTTGGGCCCAAAACAGTACCGTTTGCTCCAACACCACAAGTACGAACGTAACAGAATGGAACACTGTGAGACACATTCTGCTGAGGGCCGGTTCCGACGCGGATTTGCAATCTGGCGACCGCAGGTCTACTCGCCACCCAGCAGTATCTGCAGCACCTCCGGAGCAGCCTGAATAGCCTTCTCTCGCAACGCGTCCTGGTCGAGGCTACCCAGTGGGTGTGGCAGCATCACGTAGGGGTAGCCCGGGATCCCACCCAGCATTGCCATGGCTTCGGCGCTCGAGACGAAGGGCTCAGTGCAGATCACAGCCGCGGGGACTCCTCGCTTTTCGAGGGAGATGGCGTCGTGCACACTGCACGACGAGCAAGACCCTCAATCACCGGTGGAGGTGACGACGACGTCGCACCTCTCAGCCAGCTCGTCGAGCAGGTCTTCCGGGCAGGGTCTCGAGGCGTTACCCTTGTTCTTGGCGATTACGACGCTGAAATCGTAGCGGTCCGCGAGCACCTCGTATATTATCTCAAGAAGCTCCGCGGAATTCTGTTTGCCGTTGGCCAGCAGCCCGATGGATATCCCGTCGAGGGAGGACGGACGCGGCGCGATGATCGCCTGCTCCGGGATCGGCTCGACCCTGGGATCCAGCACCTCTACCATTGACGTTGTGCTCATGCGATGACCTCCATGACATCTTTCGTCCCGTATTGAGGCCGCTTGTTGCGTCAGCCTACTATATCTTGATTTCCTTGGTGACAGGCTTAGAGTTCGTACCGCCGCCCCAGAGTTGAATCACGGCGCAGCCGCCGCCGGCCTCGCCACCCGCAACGATTATGGTGACGCTATCCGGGGAGTTCACAGTACCTATCAGTACGTCGGGGTCATCCTCGGAGACTGGAGCACCGATCTTTGCCCAGGCGGAGGCGGGACGCTGCCCAGCGCGATACAGGGCCTCCTTAACGCGGCCCTTCGTCCACCCGGCGGCCTTCAGGTGGCCGACGATCTCCAGGCTCAGTACCACTACTAGGTCGTCCTGATCAGGTCCGGTGGTGAACAGTGCGTCGGCGAAGGATGCTAGGATCAACTCCGGATTGGTGGTGGGCGGTGGGTTGACCTGAATAGGCGACAGGCCCGGATACACCGTTATGGCGCTCTGGAAGCTGGAGAGCCCCTTCTCCTCGTGCAGGGACGACCAGGGGCTGGCATCCTCTGCCTCGGCGATGCACCAGGTGTACTTTCCGGGATGGCCCAGGGCCGCCTTGTCCAGCTTGCCAGACACCGCGCCTGAGGCATTTGTGATGACCAGCCTGATTGCCCGGCCTATCGTCGCGTTGCCACGGTTTCCGGGCCCGAAAAGGTCCACACCGGACCTGAGTCCAAGTTCACCGACCACGGGCCCGTTGACCACGGTGAGCACTGCGGTTCCCATCGTGCTGACAGATACCGCGTGAAGGTTGAATTTCGGCTCGCAAATAGCCTCGACAGCAGCCAGAATCAGGGGAAGGTGCTCGGGGAGACAGCCCGCCATTACGGCGTTGATCGCCACCTTCTCGGTGGTGATGACGCGTCCCTTGGTGGGCTCGGTGCCGATGATGGAGGAGGCAGGACGCCCGGCCTGGTCAAGGAAGCGAACGACTCGCGATGGCGTCGGGGGAACGACCGGCAGGCCGTCAGTCCAGCCCTGCTCAGCGTAGTATTCCATCGCAGCAGCGTCGTCTGCAAACTCCAGGCGCTTGGATGTCAGGGAATGCGGGATCGGCGACGCGCTCAAATGTGCTCTCCATCAGAATAGGCCGATTATAGGGACGGCCCAACTGGCGGTCAAGAGGCCGGAATCATGCCCTTTGGTCAGCGGCCCACCGAGATACGGACTACATAGCGGGTCGATGTGTCGCAGTAGATTAGGTCGCCTTCGTAGGACGTGAGCCCGTGGGACTCGGAAAGCGGAGCGAGGTTCTCGATGCGGTCCATCTCGGGCTCGTCCGCCACGACTTGATCGGTGATTCCATGGACCTCCGTGGCCTGCGAGGTGATGGTCTGCCCGGATTGAAGCGTCGAGTCTTTTGCTCTTGTGACCCGTCGGGCTTGACCTTGAGAATGCTCATCTCGACAATGCGGTCCGCGGAAACGCTGAGACCTGTGGTCTCCACGTCCAGAAAGGCGATCGGTCGGTCGATCTCAAGGTTTTCAAAGTGGGCCTCTACTTAGTTGTGCCAAGTATCGGGTTCCAGATACGGCTGCTGCGCAAAACACCTATTGGAATGAATCCAGCTTTGCCCCCCTAAGTGTGCGCAGCACCACTGGGGGAGACCAGGATTCGAAAGACGTCCTTTTTGGGTTTCAACATGCGGTCGAATCCCTTTTCGATGATCTCTTCGAGCCCGATCTTGTCGGTGATGAGGGGCGCAGTGTGCAGGTCTCCGGCATCAATCATGCCCACGACCTCTTCGACATCGCGCCGCTCGTAACCCAGAGAGCCGATGATCTCCTTCTCACCTGCTACCAGGCTGTTGAAGTCGAACTTCGGTATGGCGGTGTAGATTGCCACAAGTAGTACTCTACCTCCGATCCGCGCCCAATCAATGGCCAGGGCTGGAGTGTCCTTGCCTCCCGCAGCATCGATCACGAGGTCGGGGCCTGCTCCGTCGTTAAGTGCGCGCAACTTGGCGGTGAAGTCCGGGTCGCGGGCGTCAAGGGCGGAGTCGGCTCCGAGGTCGCTGGCCATGTCGAGGCTGATCCGCCTGCTGTCCACCGCGATAACGTGGCCCCCGGCGGCCGTCGCCTGTTGCATGGCGAGGAGCCCCACTGTGCCACATCCCAGGATCACCACGCTCTCTCCGGCTGACATGCGAGAGCGCCGGATCGCATGCAGGGCCACTGAGGCGGGCTCCACCAGGGCCGCCTCCTCGCTGCTGACCCCGTCGGGGAGCCGGATGGCCTCGGACGCGGGCCAGACCATGTATTCGGCAAGGCCGCCGTCGCGTGCGAAACCGGCTGTCGCCATGTTCGGGCACTGAGTTTTTTGCCCTGTCAAGCAGCCGTGGCACTTGCCGCAGGTTAGCACCGTATTGAGCACGACGCGGTCGCCTTCGGCGACGCCATCTCCACTAGCTTTCACGACAGTGCCGGTTATCTCGTGGCCGGTGATCAGTGGCACGGATTTACCGGTGAGGATGTTGGGAGCGTCGCCGAATATGAACTTGGGGCCGTAGAGGTACTCTTCAATGTCGGTTGCGCAGATACCGCAGTAGTCGATGCGGAGTTTGATCTCGCCTGGAGCTGGCACTGGTTCCGGAACTGTTTCCAGTCGGAGGTCCTTGTTACCGTGGTAGACCAGTGCTTTCATAGCATCTCCTCGCTGCGCGTCGGCGGGGTGCCTCTGGGAGCCCTGCGGCTGGCAGGTGTGTTGCGAATTTCAATGTAACCGGATTCTGGCCGCAGATTAGGGTGAGAGTGTAGTCGGGGCCTTAGTGGCTGTCAACGAAGCCGTTGAGACAGCCGTTCGGGCCGTGTATCATCGACTCGAAACTGCACTTCAAGGAGCGCCGCGTGAAGTACGATCTGTTGTTGAAGGCTGGCCATGTGATCGACCCGGCCAATGGCCTGGACTCGAAAATGGACGTCGGGATCAGGGACGGCAAGATTGCCGCGGTCGCCCGTGACCTGCCGTCGTCGCAGGCAGCCACCGCAATCGATGCGTCCGGACGCGTTGTGACGCCGGGTCTGGTTGATCTACACACCCACTCCTACGGCTACTTCGCCTGGACCTTCCCAGACGAATATGCCTTCCCTGCGGGAGTGACGACCGTGGTGGACGCGGGCGGATCCGGGTACCGGAACTTTGACGATTTCAAGCGAACCATCATAGACAAGGCCAATGTCCGGTTGCTGGTGCTGCTGAACATTGTGGGCGGTGGGATGCTGGGGCCGGTGGAGCAGGACACGGCAGAGATGCGACCCGAGCCATGCGCCGAAGTGGTTCGGGCGAACCCGGACGTGATCGTAGGGGTGAAGGCCGCTCACTATAGAGGGCGAGGTTGGGAGTCGGTGGACGGCGCGGTGGAGGCGGGGGAGATGTCGGGTACTGTGGCCATGATCGACTACTCGAATCACCCGGATCGCACCTACCGCGAACTGATAACCGAGCACATGCGGCCCGGCGACATGCACACCCACATGTACGGGCAGCAGCACGCTCAGATCGACGAGGACCGGAAGGTGTACGACTACGTGTGGCAGGCGAGGAAACGCGGAGTGCTCTTTGATGTGGGCCACGGTGGCGGCAGCTTTTGGTTCCGGGTGGCGGTGCCCAGCATGGAGCAGGGTCACGTGCCGGATACCATTTCTACAGATGTGCACAAGGGCAGCTTCTTCATCCCGCGAGCGACGATGCCGATCACCATGTCTAAGCTCATGAACATGGGCATGTCGCTACAGGATGCCGTTGCCAAGTCGACGATTGCGCCCGCGCGCAACATCAACCAGCCGGAGCTAGGGACGCTGTCGGTGGGCGCCGAGGCTGATGTGGCGGTGTTCGAACTGGAAGAGGGCGAATTCGGATTTGTGGACTCAGGTCGCGCCAGGATGGCGGGGACCAAGCGCCTGCTGTGCCACATGACGGTGCGCGCCGGCGAGGTTGTCTGGGATCTGGACGGGCTCTCGCGACCAGCCTGGGAGACTCAGGGAGACTACGTTCGCCTCGATTGAGGGGCTACTGGCCGGGGGGCCTGTAGTTGACGGTCTTCTCCGTGGCCGCGTCGATCTCTTCCGGATCGATTAGGACCGTGGTGGTTATATTGATCGTGCCGGCAGCGCCGACGGCTATTGACAAGGCGGCGGCGGTCGCGTGGTCGGGCAAGTCTACAATGGCGCAGAAGTCGGTGCCGCCGAAGGCGAAGTAGTAGGCCTCTAAGCTGCCGCCCATCGACTCGACCATTTTGGAAACCGTTTCTTTGCGGGAGGTTCCACCCTCTTTGAGAAGGCCCTGGGCTCCGACCTGCGTGTAGGATCCCTGGTATAGATACTTGGGCATGATCGTCCTCCTTGAGTCGGGCGAGGGCCGTTGCTGAGTGGCCGTATACTAGTGTGATTCTGCCCGAGAGTCAACGCGAAGAAACACTGTCGAGGGACAGCAGGCCGAGGACACGAACGTCCTTCGGAGGGACGGTCTCGGCGCCGTCCTGGCCGACAAGAGGTGCTGCCCTCTCCAACTTGCTACGAGACACCCATTGCCAGCCGCCGCTGAGCGTCGGTGGGCCGGCGAGCCGACAGAAGTAGATCATGTCGATGTGCTGGTGGTAGCCCTGCACCAGGTCGTGGATATCCTCGATCATTATGGTGAATGGAGGGGCCACGCTGGACGGGTAATCCAGGTCCAGGCCCGGAGTGGTCGGTACCACCGCGGCTTTGAGGCCCG
>JASLXL010000028.1 GCA_030740335.1 SAR202 cluster bacterium
TACCCCTACCCCTACCCTTACCCCTACCTCTACCCCTACCTCGGCACCCCTTACTGCCACACCGACTCCCGTCGTTGCGGTTGCGACGCTGACGCCCACACCAGAGGCACCGTCTGTAGGCGACCCAACGGTTCCTGCTGCAGCCCCGATCGGGCTGATATTGGCCCTTGTGTTGCTACTGGGTGGCGGGGCATTGCTCTGGTTCAGAGGCACCGCTAGATAGTGGCCGGTTCGGGGCGTAGCGCGGAATAGAGAGCGAGGCTAGAGGTGAGAGTACCGAGCCACAGATGGTTCGATCGGGTCTTGAGCCACCAGCACGCCTCGGAGAGTGAGCCGCACGGGGCCAGCCCTGTGTGCGAACTGTGCGGAGGAACAGTCGAGCAGCTGCACTGCAAGATCAAGTGTCTTAACTGCGGCTATTCCCGCGACTGCTCGGATCCGTAGACTGGCTTCGGACTCGGGCGAACCCAATTACACGATGTCGCGACTGTCCACACATCTGACTACAGTAATTCTCGGACTAGGCTCGCTCTTCGTCCTGTCCTGCGGGTCAGGGGACGGGCAGGTTGCAGCTTCATCGCTCCCACAGACTACACCCACCCTTGCGGCCAGTCCCACACCTACACCTGTACCCCTCGATCCCCAAGCCATACTGAACAGATCTGGTCAGGCCATGCAGCGGCTGAATTCATTTCGGTTCGCCCTCACTCACGAGAGTGGGGGGACGGAATTCCTACCGGGGATGATCGTCGAGGAAGCGACTGGGGATGTGCTAAACCCGGACAGAATCTCGGTTTCCTTCGACGGGTTCTTCGGTGACGGCTATGCATTCAGAATGAGTATGATCACACTGGGCGCCGATTTCTACACGAGCAATCCGCTGACTGGGAAGTGGGAGTCCGTCGATACGGGGGTGAGTCCACTGGGATTCTTCAATCCCACTGCGGGCATCTCCGGAATGATGGCGCAGGTCATCGACGTAAGCGAGCTCGACAGCTCCGAACGAGACGAGTACCTGCTGGGAGGGAGTCTGCCGACGGAGGCTTTGGTTCCGCTGCTCGGCACCACTCTTAAGGATGAGACCGTCAACATTGAGTTGTCCATATCTACCGATGATTTCTACCTTGTTGAGGTGCAGTTCACCGGTCGCGTGTCGCCCAGGGATCCAGAGGGGATTGTTCGGTACATAACGATCTCCGACTTCGACGAAGCCATCGTTATCGAGGTCCCGGAGTAGGGGCGATGCCTGCGCAGTCCATCATGGCACTATTCACCAAGTCCCCTCCTCGCGTTTCGCCATATGTTGCCCTGATTCCTGTTTTGGCGGGGGTGTTCATCGCCGCCGACGACCAGACGGTCGTCGTGACGGTGCTCCCCCAGATCATGCAGGACATGAAGGTCCTAGTCACCGAACTGGACCGTCTCTCCTGGACGGTAACGGGCTATTTGCTCGGTTACCTGGCAGCGATGCCCTTGATAGGGCGTCTGTCCGACACCTGGGGCCACCGGCCACTGTTCATTGGGTCAATGGCCGGATTCATGGTCGGGTCCGTGGCGGTGGCTCTGGCGCCCAATCTGGAGCTACTGATCGTGGCCAGGGTGTTCCAGGCTATTGGAGCTGGCGCACTGGTGCCGATATCCATCGCAATAGCCGGCGACCTGTTTCCTGCGGGACGGCGTGCACTGCCCCTGGGGCTGATCGGGGCATCAGCAGAGGCGGGCGGCGTGATCGGCCCGCTGTGGGGCGGCCTGATCCCCGACTACATGGACAGATTGTGGGCCAACCTCTGGTCCTGGGATGTGCTGGCCGGGTTCCCGGGCGAGTCCTGGCTAGGGGCGGCCCCGGGGTGGAAGTGGGTGTTTTGGATCAATATCCCCCTGGCCATCGCGGTGCTGTTGCTTGTGGGGTGGTTGCTGGGACCCAGCCCACGCCGTGCGGCCCGTGTGGACTACGCGGGTGGAGTGCTGATCGCGGTGAGCCTTGCTTTCCTGACGCTTGGCCTTGCACGAATCGACGATATCGACATGCTGATGGCAGCGTATCTGCTCGGGGCAGGGGGCGCCCTCTGGCTCTTCATTCTACGCCAAAGGACCTTCGAGGAACCTATACTCCCTGGAATCATGTTCCGGGCGACGGCCTTCAGCGCGGCGAATGCCACCCACCTCCTGGTGGGTGGCGCACTGATCATCGCGATGGTGACGATACCGCTCATGGCGAACACGGTAATGGGGCTCTCGCCTCTCGACGGCGGGTTGTGGCTTATGCGGCTCACGGCGGCTATTCCAATTGGGGCGGTACTTGGGGGGCTCGCCAGCCAGCGGATGAACTACCGAGTCCCAACCTTTACGGGTCTACTGCTTACCTCACTTGGTTTCTTGCTGATGGCGCAATGGGACTTGCAGATCTCCGACCCGGAACTGACCGTCCACCTCGCCCTGACCGGGATGGGATTTGGTCTGCTGATCGCACCGATTGGTCTGGCAGCCACTGAGTCGGTCGGGGAAGATAACAGGGGAACTGCAGCGGCATTTATTACCGCGAACAGGATGGTCGGTATGACACTCGGTCTGGCAGCGCTCACCGCCTGGGGCTCTGGCCGATTCGTAGGGCTGGTGGGTGTATTTCGGTTTCCATTGCAATTACAGAGCGAGACCGGCGCCCAGTACACCCAGAGGCTTGTTCGGTATGAGGCTCAGGTTGAAGGTGCCGGGATGACTGTGTTCAACGAATTTTTCATGATCGCGATGGTAATATGTCTTCTTGCCCTCGTACCGGTGGCGCTGATGGACTGGCGTCGAGGGCGGCCACTTCCGATGTGAATCTGTCTCAACAGTGCGTACATCCAACCTCCAGCCGATTCAGGATATGGGAGGGGTGAGCATGGCGTCCAAGGGTAGGGCCGGGCAGCGTAAGTCCCAGCCATCGGAAATACGAACGAGCGGCAATCGGGCTGCACCTGGCTGGCAGAGGTACACGGCACCGATCATGATGGGCGCCAGTGTTGGGCTGGTAGTACTGCTGGGCGTGATCGCCTTCAACACATCGGAGCAGGAATTGGCCGAGACGTCGGATTTCGAATTCGAGGTCTACCAGGGCCAAGAGACAATCGGCGGCCCGAACGTCAACTTCGATGAAGTGCTTGCCCTCGGCAAGCCGACGGTGCTGAATTTCTGGGCTGGCAATTGTCCGCCGTGTCGTGCGGAGATGCCCGACCTGCAGCGCGCCTACGAAGCCTTCCAAGACGAGATAACGTTCCTGGGACTTGATGTCGGCGCGTACACGGGACTCGGGTCGAGGCGGAGCGGGCTAGCGCTGCTCGATGAGCTAAACGTCTCATATCCTGCGGGAGAGCCTCAGACCAGACGACCGGTGAACAACTACAACGTGAACGCGATGCCCACGACGATCTTCTTCGACGCCAACGGTGAGGTTTTTCGTAGGTGGGAAGGACTGATCAGCGGGCCCCAGCTCAACGCAATTCTCCAGGAGATGGTTCCGCAGTCCGCGTGGCTAGTCGAACCAGATGAGCCAGCCACTCCATTCGTGCACGATCCGTTCTAGCGCGTTGTATCCATTGGCCCCTGGGTACGCCTCGTCTCCGGCCACGATCCTCGCCTATCCATGCTTCCGACGCGAGCAGCCGGTCGAACACGTCCAGGCAGGGCACTCCCTCGGACTCACAGATTGAGGCGAACGCGTCGACACAGATTCGGCCGGTGACCCAAGTCAACCAAGGTCACCGACGCCGTTAACCAGAGAGTTCCCAATGAAGCAGATACGGATGTCGGTCGAATCGCTCTCAGCACCCACCGTGATGTACTTCTGTGGGCCGCTGCTGAGAACTAAACCTTGGAGTACCTCGGCGTTGCGATCTGGGTACCGTCGGGCAGGTCTTCCACAGTAAAGTCCCCGAAGAGCAGGGGAGCCTCCACGGCAAGTACCTCCAGGATCATGAGGGCGAGTTTGCGTATCTCCCAGTCGGCGAAAGCCGCGCCACGCATTTGAATGAAGTGCCGCCACGCCCTAACATTTGCCGTTACGAAGATCTTCGTCTCGGTGGCGTTGGGTAACACCGCCCTCGCCGCCTGCCGAATGGCCTTCCGTCGATCCCGCCAGTCTGAAAAGATGTCTTTGGGCAGGACCTCTTCCAGGGCCGTCACCAGTTTTTCGTAGCTGGCGGAGGCTGACTCCAGCGCGTCCGTGAGGAGCGTCATGGCCTCTTCGGTACCGTCCCGCCCATCGGCGAGAGCCGGGGGCAGAACGAAGCGACCTTCGGACTCATCGATGAATCTCTGTGAGCGCTGGCTATATGCAAATCCGGCACGGTGCCGTACAAGCTCGTGGGTGAGGGCCCGCGACACCCCAGTGATGGCGAAGCCGTAGTTGACGTGCTCGAACACGCTCCCGTCACCCTTCGACAGAAGATTGTCGACGAAGTCTGTGATGTCCTTGCGGCCCCGACCGAAGCTCATATAGCACAGGCGCGCGGAGATCTCGACGACTACCGCGGACTCGTCCTTCCCTGCGCGTATGCTCTCGGGTATGGGTGGCACTCCCTCGTCTTCAAGGAAGGCTGCAATGCCCTCCCAGTCGACGCTGGGCCTGGTTACGAGGTAGACCTTAGGCTCGGAGACGATCCTCATATGGATTGATTTGCCCCTTCGCGTCGACCGGCGTCAAGGACGGCTTCCGAATCGTGGCCTAACCACTCGCGCTCGAACAGCACATCTATCATACAAGCAGGCTCATCGGGTCTTCGAGCATTTTCTTGACTGCGACCAGAAACTGGGCGGACTCCGCGCCGTCGGTAACGCGATGGTCCGCTGATATTGTCGCGGTCATCATGCTAGCGACCTTGATCTCACCACCGTCCGCTATGGGCCGAGGGGCCACTGTCCCTACCGCAAGCATGGCGGACTGCGGCGGCTGGATGATGGCTATGAAGCTGGTGACGTCGAACATGCCCAGGTTGCTCACTGCGAAGGTGCCGCCAGTGTATTCTCGCGTGTGCAGTGTGCCCTTGGTCGCTCGATCCACAAGATCCTTACTGGCCTTTGCTATCTCGGCAAGGCTCATGGTTCCGCTTTCCATGATGGCTGGCAGAATCAAGCCTTGCTCACCGGCGATGGCGATCCCTATGTTGATCCCATCGTTCATCTGGATACCATCGTCGGTGTAGTAGGAGTTGAGGTTCGGGAACCCATTCAACGCCTCTGCGCACGCTCTGATGATCATGTCATTGACGCTGACGCGCACGCCTTCGCTTTCGAGGGTTGCGTTGATCTGCTTGCGCAGGTCCATCGCCTTTGTCATGTCGATCTCCGCCGACACGTAGAAGTGGGGCGCTTCCCGCTTGCTCTTCGCCGTCACTCGCGCGATCTGTTGGCGTACGCGGGACATTGGCACCAATTCTCCGGCAGCCTCAGGTGGCGTCGCCACGGGCTTCGTCGGCTCGGCAGGGGCTGATGGCTCCTCGGCTGGCTCCTCAGGTACCACTGCAGGCGCGTCACCTGGCTCAAAGGCGAGCACATCGCCCTTGGTAATCCTACCACCAGGTCCGGTACCCTGGACCTGGCGCAGGTCGATTCCTCGCTCATCGGCGAGTCGACGTGCAACAGGGGATGCCCGGAAACCCCCAGTGGTAGGCGCCTCAGTATCTGCCGCAGCAGCGGAAGGGGGCAGCGGTATGGCGGGCTCCTCCTCGGGTACCTCCTCCGCTGGGGCAGGTTCAGGTGCAGGGGCTGGGGACGCATCCCCAGCCTCGAGAGCTGAAATGTCCTCGTCGGCATCACCAACGATGGCAATGACCTGCCCGACCGGCACGGTGGCACCTTCCGCAACGAGGATTTTCCGCAGTAGGCCCGGCTCGGTGGCCTCGAACTCGACGACAGCCTTATCGGTCTCGATCTCGGCGAGTGCATCGCCGATGTTGACCTCGGATCCCTCGGTCATGAGCCAGCGAACTACGGTGCCTTCCAGCATGTCGTAGCCCATCTGGGGCATGGTTAATTGTGTAGCCAGGATTCACCCCCCTTGATCCGCGCCCGGCGCAATGCCAAGCGCCGGGATAAACTATATTCCGTATATCTCTTCGATTGTGCTGACGATTCGTGCCGCGTCCGGAAGTGCCGAGGCCTCCAGCTTCCCGTTGTAGGGCGCGGGCACCTCCAGGCCTGCCACACGCCCTACGGGGCCGTCGAGGGAGTCAAAAACACTTTCCTGGACCTTGCTAACAATTTCCGCTCCAAATCCGCCACTCCGCCACGCCTCATCGACGACGATGACTCGGTTGGTCTTCTCGACCGAAGTTAGTACGGTCGCAGTATCCAGCGGACGGAGCGTGCGAAGGTCTATGACTTCCGCCTCCACTCCCTTTTTCTCCAATATGGCGGCCGCCTCGAGCGCCGTGTGTACCCCGCGTGAGTAGGCTACGAGGGTTACATCGTCGCCGGCCCGCTTGACCTTCGCTTGTCCGAAGGGTATCGCGTAGTGGTCGTCGGGGACGTCACCGCACACCTGATACAAGCGCGCATGCTCCGCAAAGATTACCGGATCTTCGTCGGCGACGGCTGTTCGTAGCAGGCCCAGGGCATCATAAGAATCGGACGGGACCGCCACCTTCAGGCCTGGAACCGATGCGAACCATCCTTCGAGACTCTGGGAGTGTGTGGCGCCGAGTTGTGCGCCACCGCCCGTTACGGTCCTGATGACTATGGGTACCTGTATCTGGCCGTTGGACATGTAGCGCAGCTTCGCAGCGTGGTTCACAACCATGTCCATGGCCAAGAGGAGGAAGTTGATCGTCATGATCTCGACGATGGGCCTCAGGCCTGCCATCGCAGCCCCGACCGCGGCACCAACGACAACCCCTTCCGAAATTGGGGTGTCCCTGATCCGTTCGTGGCCGTACTTCTCCAGCATTCCTTTAGTGACAGCGTACGGCCCCTGGTAACTTCCAATGTCCTCCCCCATAAGGAAGACTCGCTCGTCTGTGTCCAGCGCCTCCGTGAGACCCCTGGTGACGGCGTCTCTGAGGGTTATTTCACCCATAGATTGCTCCACCTCTGCTCGCGGGCACCATCAACCGTACACGTTCTCGAAGAGGGCCTCAGGGCCCGGCTCGTCACTTTGTTCTGCGAATGCGATGGCTTCAGAGACGGCGGCATCAACCCGCTCACCAATCCGGGCGATCTGGCCATCGTCGATGAGGCCGTGCACAAGAGCAGCCTCTCTGAAGGTGTTGATCGGATCGCGAATTCGCCACTGGTCGATTTCGTCCGATGCGCGGTACGTCTGCGGGTCTTGTAGCGAATGTCCGACAAATCTATATGTCATCGCCTCAAGGAACACGGGACCTCCGCCCGCTCGAACTCGCTCCAACGCCTCGCTAAACGAATCGCGCACCGCAACGACATCCATGCCATCGATCTGCGCTGCGGGAATTTTGTAGGCGTCGGCGGCCAGATAGATGTCCTTGCCCCCTGCCCTCGTACGCTCGATGTGGGTCCCCATTCCGTATAGGTTGTTCTCTAACAAAAAAACTATAGGCAGCTTCCAGAGCGATGCCAGATTCAGGGTCTCATGGAAAGAACCCTCGTTCACAGCGCCATCTCCGAAGATGCAGAGGACGGCGCGATCTTCGTTCCTGTACTTGATGGCCAGGGCCAGCCCCGCCGCCAATGGCATCTGTCCGCCTACTATGGCATGGCCTCCCATGAAGCCCCTCGATACATCGAAGATGTGCATGGAGCCGCCCTTGCCGCCGCTGGTTCCTGTGACCTTGCCCATTAGCTCCGCCATGATCAGGTTGGGGTGCACTCCCCTGGCAAGTGCGTGACCGTGGTCACGGTAGTGAGTGATTATGTAGTCGTCGTCTCGAAGTGTAGATATGGCCCCAACGGCGATGGCTTCCTCTCCGATGTACAGGTGAAGGAAGCCGTGGATTTTGCCCTGCATGTACAGGCGACCGCTCTGCTCCTCAAATCGGCGTATGAGTAGCATCTTTTCGTATAGCTGAACTATCTGGCCATTGTCCAGATCCATCGCTTATCCGGCACGTGGACGGTAAAGGTGGATGGCCTCGCCATCCGCGTCCAGCGCGGCCTCCTTGATGATCTCTGAGATCGTAGGATGGGGATGAACCAGCCAGCCCAGTTCCTTGTTGGTACTCTCCAGCAGTTTCGCCATCGAGAGCTCTCCCAGCAGTTCGGTCACCTCGGCACCTATCATGTGACCGCCCAGGATATCACCGATCTCGGCGTCCAGAATGAGCTTGACCATCCCATCGGGTTCGCCAAGTCCCAGCGCTTTGCCGTTGGAGGCGATCTGGAACCTGCCAATCTTGACGTCATGGCCCTTCTCGCGAGCCTGGGCCTCGGTCAGTCCGAAGCTGCCAATCTGGGGCTTGCAGTACGTTGCCCGTGGCATAAGTTCGTAGTCTAGTGCAGGAGTCTCGAGGCCTGCCATGTGTTCCACCGCGGTGACTCCTTGAGCCGAGGCCACATGGGCCAGCAGAAGCCTGCCCGTTACGTCACCGATTGCATAGACTCCTGGCACGTTGGTCTCCATGCGGTCGTCGACCGTAATGAACCCTCGTTCGGTGCCTACACCAGCACTCTCTAGTCCGATACCGTCTATGTTGCCCTGGGTGCCAACCGCGACGAGCACCTTTTCACACTCAATCTCGGTGGTGTCGGATTCGCTCTTAACCGTGACTCTGGCCATGCCGTTATTAACTTCGATGCTCTCAACGCTGGCCCCGGTTATCGCCTTGATGCCCTGTCGCCTGAAGGAGCGCTCCAGGTGCTGGCTTATCTCAGCGTCCTCGGTGGGCACTAGTCTCGGCATAAGCTCGACAAGCGTTACCTCTGATCCATATGCCCCCCAGACGTACGCGAATTCGACCCCGAGGGCTCCGGCACCAACGATTACCGCCCTGGGAGGCACTTCACGAGTTTCGAGGGCCTCTTGACTCCCAATCACAACCTCGCCGTCGATGGGCAATGTTGGGATAGCGCGCGCGCGCGCGCCCGTGGCGATAATGACCTTATCGGCGGTGAGCGTTCGGTCAGTGCCTTGTATCTCGATCGTACCCGGGTCGAGGAGGACTCC
>JASLXL010000029.1 GCA_030740335.1 SAR202 cluster bacterium
TCCTGTTGATGAGCGCGGTTGCCCTGCCCCAGCTCGACTACGTTGCCCTTGGTCACATCCACAGCCGACAAGAGCTTGAGACCTCTCCCCCGGTCATCTACTCGGGTAGCCTGCAAAGAGTCGATTTTGGGGAGGAAAAGGACGACAAGGGTTTTTACATAGTGGACATCGATACCACATTGCCGCAGGGACAACGTGTCGCACAATATGCTTTCCATGAGGTCGCCGCGAGGAACTTCCTGACGGTTTCCGTTGACATACCTCGGGGTGACCTCGACCCAACGGCAACGGTCATCGCCGCCATCAACCGCCACTACTTCGAGGACGCCGTTGTGCGTGTCATGATCACGGTTCCCGCCGACCTTGATGGCCTACTTCGGGACACCGACATCCGCCGCGCCCTGGAGAGGGCCCACTACATCGCGGCGATATCCAGAGAGGTCTCGGGAGAAACCAGGACACGGCTGGGTCAGGCCCACGCCGAGACTCTGGACCCCTCCGAGGCCCTGTCGATGTACATGTCTAGCCGCAATCTGCCAAATGACCGTGCGAAGGTGCTCATGGAGCATGCGACAGAGTTGATGGGCGAGGAAGACCCCGAGTAGGAGTCCGATTTTTCGCACCCTCCTCACCTCCGGCGGCATCTTCTTTCATGCAATGGTCTTTGTATCAATAGAAGTACCAGGCGCCAGCAACAACGGGACCACGATTATCAGCCGGAGGACAGCGAAATGAGGATGTTCAACGACGCACTAAGGGGATGGCCCGCAGGCATCGGATTGTCGCGCCGTGGAATGCTCGGAGTTTTTACATTCAGTTCCCTCCTGCTCGCCGCATGCTCCGCTGGGGTCCAGACTACCAAGGTAGGTGACTTCGAGGTCGCACCAGATTTCGAGGTAGAGGCTTTCGGAAACATCAACTACGAGCCAGGCGAACTCGTATCTGTCTCCGACTTCGAAGGCAAGCCAGTCGTGGTGAATTTCTGGTACCCATCCTGCCCGCCATGCCGCCTGGAGATGCCGGACTTTGAGGCCACCTTCAACAAGCACAAGGAAGACGGCGTCGAGTTCCTGGGTGTCCAGTCATTGATCCTCGATACGGTGGAGGATGGCCAGGAGTTCATCGACGAGTTCGGGATCACCTACGCCGTGGGGCCGGATGCAGATGGCTCGGTCCTGATCGATTACGGGATCGTGAACTTCCCCAGCACCGTGTTCCTAGACAAGAACCACGAGATCGTCCGAGTCTGGGCTGGGATTCTGACCGCCGAGAAGCTGGATGAGATCATCGAACCGCTGATACAATAGCGCCTCTACCGACCGTCTCCGCACGGCCAAAGACGGGCGTAAGGCTCACCGAGGCACGATGGATACCGGCGACCTATTCCTGCTGATCATCAGATGGCTCCACGTCGTCTCCGCCGCGGCCTGGGTCGGCGGTAGCATCTTCTACCTGTTGGTACTACGTCCCGTTATTCGCAGTTCGTCCGGCTCACACGCTCCCTTGCTCACCGCCGCCGGCAAAGAATTCCGCACCCTCGTCAACACCTGCATCATAGTCCTGGTGGCCACGGGTGTGATCCTGGCCTTCGACAGGCTCACTGAGGATATTGTCGGCCCGCCCTACGCAATCACCCTTGGGATCAAGTCGGTGTTGTCGGTTTGGATGTTCATGCAGGTGCAGTACGAACGAAGACGTTCGGAATTCCTCGGCGCTTTTGCCAGGCGCAAGGAGCCTCCCCGCGGCAGAATCGGCACAGCCATTCGATCGGTATCAGGGTATAATGCCCTAGTCATCGTTGGCATCGTCGTGTTCCTACTGTCCGACCTGCTCAATGCAATGTTCGAGTCCGCCCTGGGTGGTTAGAGCTTTGAGGGCTCGGCAAAGTTGAATAGGAGATTCACTTGAAACAAGAACTGATGGACATACTCGTCTGCCCCATGTGCAAAGGGGAGTTGGCGCTCACCGTCACGGACGAAAAGGACGGCGAGGTCGTAGAGGGCACGCTTCAATGCACCCAATGCTCCGAGACCTACCCCATCGAAGACACGATCCCCAACCTGCTGCCGCCCTCCCTCCGAAGCTAGGCCAGCGTCGCATCGGGGAGGCTGAGTCCGGCCTCCTCTCCGCCTTGGAGAGGATTGAGGTGAGGGTCCCTAAACCAGTCCAGACTCCATCATCGCCGCCGCGTATGCCGCCCTGCTGACTATCCCCGTCCCACAAGGATCTTCAACGTCGTGACCCACCGCGCGGCGGGTCCATAGAGCCCGCTCATCCGCCTCAATTGCCTGGTCCGGACCAAATTCCAGTGCACCAGGCCCCTCGCCGGAGTCTCCGGCCATGACCAAGGACTGGGTAGATGTAAATCTCGAATCCCCAACAGGCACGTCCACGAGCCAGGAAAGCGGCACTCCATCAGCTAGGAGGCCTCGCTGGAATTGCCTGAGTAGCCCTCGTTCCTCGACGACACTCATCGGCTTTTGGCCCGCGTCCAGGGCGAACGCCGCCAGGGAACCCGCAGCCTCGCCGATGTTCCACTCCACCGGGTGGAGCCGGTAGCAGCCGTTGGTGATGTGAGTTGTGCCGATGTTCTTGTTGGCGGCCAGCAGGTTCTCGATCCTACGAGGCACCAGCGCACCCAGCGGTATCTGGAAGGGCCAGGTTCGCGTGCTTGTGCCCACCTCATCCGCGCTCACCGGGTGGATATCGATGGGGTACCATCCGACACCTACTGAGTCCGCGAAACGGGCGGCGACGGGACCAGGTTGATGGTCAATAGCCACGTCCTGCTCAACAACAGCACGGAGCGCCTTGATCCGACGGCCTTCCCTTATGTACGGGTACTTGGATACCCCATCGGCATTCCCCATCACATCTGGACGCAGCAACAGGTTGGGGAAGCCTGTCCCACCAGCCGGGTTTGGTGTGCTCGTCTGGAGCCAGTGTGCGAAGCCAAGACTGACTCGTTTGGCGTCTTGCAGCGCGAATGCCATGGCCTCAGGGGTCTGGTCGACAAGAGGCTTGTCCCGATAGTCGGTGCCCGGCCAGTTGAACATTGTCACGTCTCGCTCGTAGTGATCGGCAAATCGCGCCGCCTCCACCAGTCTGCGGTAGTGCCACAACGGGCCCTTCGTTCCCGGTGTGTCCTCAAATAGCTGGTAGTCGAGCCAGCCCGATTCTTCGCCATATATCTCGCCGCCATGAACGTGAATACGCAGGCTATAGGGCTGCGATCGGCTGTAGTGGTCATACTTGTCAGGCTCGTTCAGCCTGTGATCCTCGCCTGATGGACGTCGCTCCATCGCGAAGGTGTACGTGCAACTCTGGACGCAGTTGACCTTCGTCTCATCCGGCTGCGCGTGGGGTTCACCGGTCTCCGCGACGCTCTCAGCCCCTACGACGTACTCGGTACCGGTCAGCGGCAGCAGGTCACCAAGTTCTGTGGCATCCAGAACGTAAGATGCGCGGAACTCGGTGGAAACACCGTCGTCCAGGTTCATCGCCCTGATCAAGACGATTCGATCGCCTTCCACAGTGGCACCCGTGGCCTTTGTGCGCCGATGAACCTGGAGCCTGCCCGACTCGATTTCGGGGGCCAGCAGGTCTTGCAGAATCTCCAGCGCGACACGGGGCTCGAAAGCCAGTCGCGACACCCAGCTGGAACCCGGGTTAAACGGTCCGTCACCTTCCGGCACCGACAGCAGGTTGCGATAGTGGTCGCGAATAGCCTCACGGAGCGCGTAGTAGGTGCGCGTCCCACCAAATCCCTCGATGTGTTCGTGTTCGTCGAGAGCAGAGACGCCCTGGGAGGTTATCTGGCCACCCAGCCAATCGGTCTCCTCCAGCAAGCGGACGCTCCGTCCTCTTCTCGCCGCGGCCAGAGCAGCAGCAACGCCACCCATCCCGCCGCCCACCACCAGTACATCGCACTCGACCCGATTCGTCGTCTCTCCACTGACGGGCCTCACAGCCACGAGAGGATCACCCGAAGCTGGCACTCGCATTACGTCCAACACGGTATCCACCATCTGCGTCACGCTTTCTTTTTGTCCCTTCTCCTGCACGGGGAGAAGGTTAGGGTGAGGGGGATTATCTCCCCTCGGCACATCACGTTCCGAAATCAACTAACGAGTACCGCTCTACCCTCTCCGACCGAACTCGATCCAGTAGCGTAAGCACCGTCTCTCCCAGTACTGGATGAACCAAGCCTGGGACGATGTCAGCCAGCGGCAGCAGTACGAACTCCCGTTCCGCCATCCTCGGGTGTGGCAAAACGAGCCCTGGCGTGTCCAGCACCCATGTGCCGAATATCAGCAGGTCCAGGTCCAGGGCCCGAGGGCCCATAATGAAGGAGCGAGGGCCACTCACCCGACGCTGAATTGTGAGCAAATCGGCCACCAATTCAAATGGATCTTGTTGCGTCCAAAGACGGCACACAGCATTGGAAAATATTGGCTGGCCTGAAAATCCAACGGGTTGAGTGCTGTGCGTAGGCGATACCGCATCCACCGTGCCCAGGCCTCGAAGCGTGTGAACTGCTCTCTCCAGACTGGCGGGACCATCACCCAGATTCGACCCCAGGCCGACGTAAGCTGCCGTTATTGTCACTGTTCGCTCCAGCCACGAACAATCGCATCGGACATCCGTGCGACCCTCACCATCTCTCTGACATCGTGGACGCGGACAATGTCAGCGCCACCGGCGATGGACAGCGCCACCGTGGAGGCGGTGCCCTCGATACGTTCGTCGACCGGCAGGTCGAGCACCTTTCCTATGCTGGATTTTCGCGAAGTTCCGGTCAGGATGGGCCTTCCAAGGCTCGCGAATTCATGAAGTCTACGCAGCACTTCGAGGCTCTGCTCTGTCGTCTTCCCAAAGCCAATGCCGGGGTCGAGCACGATTTTTTCCTCAGGTATGCCGGCATCCAGCGCACTCTCCATCAGACCGCGCAGACCACCGATCACGTCCGGCACCAGATCATCGTACTCCGTGCCGTCCTGATTGTGCATCAATACCACTGGCACACCCGTTTCGACGGCCACGGCTGCCATCTCTGGGTCACGGCGCAGGCCCCACACGTCATTGATCATAGACGCGCCCGCTGCCACCGCCTGGCGTGCCACATCGGCTTTGGATGTATCTACACTTATCGGAACACGTAGGGCTGAGACTAGCGCTGAAATGACCGGTATCACCCTCGTCGACTCCTCGTCAGCTGAGACCGGCTCTGCTCCCGAATAGAAACCCGGCGGCCTCGTAGACTCCCCCCCGACATCCACGATGTCGGCGCCCCAGGCCTCAAATTGGAGCGCCTGGGACACAGCCGTCTCCACGTCACTACCAACACCGTCGCCGGAGAAGGAATCGGGCGTAATGTTCACGATACCCATCACATAGGTTCGGGAGCCCCACACGAACCGGGTGTTTCCGATAATAGTCTCGCCCTCGCCCATCGGCTTCTCCAAGGTGAGTTTTCAGTTCTCAGGACAATGGACCAGCTCCGCTCTTCAGGAACCCAGCACCCTGCTCCAATATTCACGGGTAGTAGAGTCAGAAAAACAGAGTGTGAGTGACGTCTGTAACTCCACTGCAGAGAGGCCAGGCCCTTCTGCACATCTCTTTTTTGTGAGTCCTCAGACCCTGTTTCAGCCCCCTGCCGTTTCTTGCTGGGCAGGCGCATATCTGTTAACTTTGAGGTGATTATTCCACGGGAGCCGTAGACCTTCAATCATGGTAGCACGACGTAAAGTTGATGGAAAACTCGATGATTTGCAGAAAAAGCGCGAAGAGTCCTTACTTGGCGGTGGTAGTCGGCGTATCGATGCCCAGCACGAGAAGGGAAAGCTAACCGCCCGCGAGCGCATAGCCTCCCTTCTCGACGATGGCACATTCGAGGAACTGGACTCGTTCGCGGTACACCAATCTACGGAGTTTGGCCTCGACAAGCAGCGTTTCCTGGGAGACTCTGTAGTGACCGGGTTCGGAACCATCGATGGTCGCCGTATTTTCGTATATGCCCAGGACTTCACTGTCGTCGGTGGCTCCCTGTCTCTCGTCGCAGCCCAGAAGATCACCAAGGTCATGGACCTGGCCCTCAACACCGGGGCACCCATGATCGGCCTCATTGACTCCGGTGGCGCCCGTATCCAGGAAGGGATCGACAGCCTGAGCGGATACAGCGACATCTTCCTAAGGAACGTCAGGGCGTCCGGTGTCATACCCCAGATATCAGCGGTCTTCGGACCCGCAGCCGGAGGGGCTAGCTACTCGCCAGCGCTTACCGACTTCGTTCTGATGGTCAGGGGCACCGGTCAACTCTATATCACCGGTCCAGATGTGATCAAGACCGTTACCGGTGAAGAGATCACCCACGAGGACCTGGGCGGGGCCGAGAGCCATGCTTCGAAGTCCGGGGTCGCCCACTTCGCTGCCGAGTCCGAAGAGGAATGCATTGACCAGATCCGCCGCCTGTTGAGTTTCTTGCCTCAAAACAATATGGAGGAACCGCTCCGTGGTACGGCCGACGACGATCATGGCTCCACGGGCGAGATCCTGGCGGACCTGATACCGGACAACCCGAATCAGGCGTATGACATGACTGAGATCATTCGCCGTATCGTGGACGACGGTGAGTTCTTTCAGGTCCACGAAACGTATGCCCCCAACGTCGTTGTCGGTTACGCCCGGATGGACGGACGGACCGTGGGTATCGTCGCCAATCAGCCAGAAGTGATGGCGGGCGTACTCGATATC
The DNA here is from genome assembly GCA_030740335.1 of SAR202 cluster bacterium. Next base: position 6,754 of record JASLXL010000029.1, read on the forward strand.
AACGCCTCGGCGAAGGCGGCCAGATTCGTCAGGTTCTGCGACGCGTTCAATATACCGATCGTCACACTGATCGACGTGCCCGGGTTCATGCCGGGGTCGGCGCAGGAGCACAGCGGCATCATCCGCCACGGCGCAAAACTCATCTATGCATACGCTGAGGCCACAGTCCCGAAGATCAGCGTCCTGACACGGAAGGCCTACGGCGGCGCGTACATAGTCATGAGCAGCAAGGGCCTGAAGGGCGATATCAACTACTCCTGGCCCACCGGCGAGCTAGCGGTAATGGGTGCCGGCGGCGCCGTCAACATCATTCACCGCAATCAGATCAAGGACGCAGACGACCCAGACCAATTGCGTGCCGACCTGGTAAAGGACTACGAGGACCGCCTAATCAACCCCTATGTCGCAGCAGGACGAGGACTAATCGACGATGTAATCGATCCGTCAGAGACCCGACAAAAGGTCATCCGCGCCCTTGAAATGCTCGATAACAAACGAGAAGTGCTGCCTCCCAAAAAGCACGGTAGCATCCCTCTATGAACGCAAGTGAAAATACGGGCCCGACTACGGACCCGGCGATCCTATCGGCGATTATGGCCGCAGTAAAGGCGTACATCGACGATGAAAGGCGATCGAACAGAAGGACGCCCACCAACGAGACAACCGTGACCGATGCGACCGCCGCTCTCAGCGCGTGGAAGTCCGCCGCCTGGCGCCCCCTCCGAGGTGATGCGCACCGCGGCCCGTTATCCTGGCATCACCCCTCCTGACCGTCCCTTCTCGGTTGCAATGCACTACCCAGATTCGGAGATTATCTGTCGCCCGGTCCACGTGCGCCGACTATTTCAAGTTCAAGCCTCGGCTTGATATAATGTGAGCGACAACATGACAGCGATAAAGATTACCGATACTACTCTTCGGGACGGCCACCAGAGCTTGATGGCCACCCGCCTCCGCATGGAGGACATGGAGCCCATCGCAGCTCAGATGGACGCCATTGGCTTCCACTCCATGGAGGTCTGGGGCGGGGCGACCTTTGACGTTGCCACCCGATTCCTCGCTGAAGACCCGTGGGAGCGGCTGCGCACCTTCAAGCGACTGATGCCCAACACGCCCCTGCAAATGCTGTTGAGGGGCCAGTCCCTCGTGGGGTACCGCAACTACGCCGACGATGTCGTTGATGCGTTCGTAGAGCGTTCCGCCGAGGTCGGCATCGACATTTTCAGGGTATTCGATGCCCTCAACGACGAGCGCAATCTGGAGCGATCCGCTACGGCCGTCAAGGCCGCTGGGAAACACCTTCAGATGACCATCTGCTACTCAGTGACCGAGGAAGGTCGCCTCAACGGGCCCATCTACAACCTTGAATACTACCTGGATAAGGCCCGAACCTTCCAGGAGATGGGCGCGGACAGCCTTTGTATCAAGGATATGGCTGGACTGCTGGCGCCCTTTGACGCGTCCGAACTGATCTCAGGGCTAAAGCAAGCTGTCGATGTGCCTATACAACTGCACACCCACTACACATCCGGCATGGCCTCCATGTCCTGTCTCAAGGCCATTGAGGCAGGAGTAGATGTCATTGATACGTGTCTCGCGCCCCTTGCGCTCAGGACTGCCCAGCCTGCTATCGAGCCGCTAGTCACAGCACTAGCTGGCTCCAATCACGACACAGGCCTGGACATGGACAAACTGCTGGAGGCCGGAGACTTACTGGAGACGGTTCTTCCAAAGTACGCCGAGGAATTGGAGACCCCTAGGACCGCTGTCATCGACGCCCGCGTCCTAAGCCACCAGATACCCGGCGGCATGATTAGCAACCTGGTGTCCCAACTCCGAGGGATGGGCGCCATCGACCGGCTCCCTGAGGTGTTGGAAGAGATCGTCCGGACACGCAAAGACATGGGCTACCCACCACTGGTAACACCAATGAGCCAGATGGTTGGGACCCAGTCTGTGTCCAACGTGCTGGCAGGGCGCTATAAGGTGGTCAGCGAGGAGATCAAGGACTATGCCCTGGGTCTGTACGGACGCACTCCAGCGCCTTTGGATCCCGGAGCGGTCGAGCAGGTATTAGAGCACAAAGAAGGAACTGTGGTCACAGGCAGGCCTGCCGACCTCATCGAGCCTGAACTACAGGCGGCCAAAGACGCCGTAGTTGAGATATCCGACGACATCGACGACGTGCTAATTTACGCCCTCTACCCTGCCACCGGCATGAAGTTCCTACGAATCAAACATGGCCTCGACCCTGTCCCCGATGAAATGAAGCCGAAATCGGCGGGGCAGGTCCAAGTTGCGAACCAGGTCAATGTCGCGCCTGGTCCTCCGGCTCCCATGAAGATTGCCAAGAGCCGCGCTTACGATATCCACGTCGGAGAGCGCTACTTCCGCGTGGAAGTTGACGCAGCGGACTCGACGCGACCCGCCAACAACTCGGCCAATTCGGCGCGTCCAGTTGCATTAGCCGGCCCGGCCCTCGAAGAACTAACCGTGCTGGCGCCGATGCCAGGCATCATTTCCAACTACGCTGTGGAGATAGGTGAGAAGGTTGGCGATGGCGACACCGTGGTCATTCTCGAGGCAATGAATATGGAGAATGCTCTGGCGTCACCCGGGGTAGGCTCCGTTAAGGCCTTCCCATTCCCGGAGGGCTCAACTGTGAAGAAAGGCGACGTGCTAGCGATCATCACCACGTAACAAGAGATGCGCTGAGTCACGTCTGATTCTTGTAGTACCGACGCATAGAAAATACCGTTGAAGGGAGACTCCCGTTGGTAGACACCAAGGCAATCGATGCCGCCAAAGAACATTTTGGCACGGTTCTGGAACAGCAACTCGAAAGGGTCGAGCGAATAAAGGAAGAAGCCGACTGGACCGACTATTCCGCTCTCAAGCCAATCGTCATCGGCATGATTGGAGGAGACGGTATCGGCCCGACCATAAGCGCTGCCACACAGCGAGTCCTCGAGCTTTTGTTGAAGGACCACATCGCATCGGGGAAGGTCCAATTCAAGACAATTGAAGGACTGACAATCGAAAACCGCGCTGCCAAATTACAGTCGATCCCCGACGATGTCCTGGCCGAAATCAAGACCTGCCACGTCGCCTTGAAGGGCCCCACACACACACCCGAAAAGGGAGACGGCTGGCCCAACATTGAATCCGCTAACGTACGAATGCGCAAGGAACTGGACCTGTTCGCCAACGTCAGACCGGTCCTGATTCCCAAAGAGGGCATCGACTGGACATTCTATCGCGAGAACACCGAGGATCTGTACGCGGTGGGTAGCCAGGGCGTCAACGTCACAGACGATTTAGCAATCGACTTCCGGGTCATCACGAGCCCGGGTTCGGAGCGCATCATCGAAGCCGCTTTCGCCCACGCCAAGCGGACAGGCAAGACCAGCGTCACGGTCGTCACAAAGGCCAACGTCGTCAAGACAACAGACGGCAAGTTCCTCGACATCGCAGCCAAGGTTTCCGAACGCTATCCTGGGATCTCCTGGGAAGGCTGGTACATCGACATCATGACAGCGAAACTGCTGGACCCCAAGCGCCGCACCGACTTCCAGGTGCTGGTGCTTCCGAACCTGTACGGCGACATCCTCACGGACGAGGCTGCCGAGATCCAGGGCGGCGTGGGCACAGCCGGCAGCGCCAACATCGGCAAGGTCTACGCTATGTTTGAGGCCATCCACGGCTCTGCCCCACGAATGGTGAAAGAGGGCCGCGACAGGTACGCCGACCCTTCGTCGCTGTTGAGAGCAGGAGCCATGTTGTTGGACCACATCGGGTTCAACGACCTCGGCTCCAAGCTCTCCAAGGCCATCGAGGTCTGTGGGATGTTCGAGCAGAGGCTCAAGATGACCGGGCGAGACACAGGCGCCGACTGCGACGAGTTCGGAGATTACATCCTGGAAACCGTCGCGGACCCGTCCCTCGAAGAGCGCTGGGCAGCTTACACGGGTGCCTAAGAGCAACGGATTAAGAGTGAGTCCAGAGGGACTGAAAACGATGACCACAAGTCGCGGCCTCAGAGCCACGGCAAAAGGAGTTGAGTTGCAATGCGCAAGAAGGTGACAGTTGTCGGGACAGGAAACGTGGGAGCGACAACTGCCCAACGGATATTCGATAAGGGATACGCAGATGTTGTCCTCGTAGACATTGTGGAGGGACTGCCCCAGGGCAAAGCCTTGGACATGCTGGAGTCCGGCCCGATCACTGGCAGTGATGCCTCGGTGATCGGCACGAACAACTACGAAGAGACCGGGGGCTCCGATGTAGCCGTGATAACCTCCGGCATCGCCAGGAAGCCCGGGATGTCTCGCGACGATCTGCTGCTAACCAACATGAAAATAGTAACCAGCGTGGTCACAGAGATCGCGAAATACTCTCCGGACTGCGTGTTGTTGCCTGTAACGAACCCGCTCGACGCCATGGCACAACGCGCTTTCCAGGTTACCGGATTCCCGAAGGAGCGTGTGGTAGGGATGGCCGGCATCCTCGACACAGCGCGCTTCCGCACCTTCCTCGCCGCAGAATTAGATGTCTCGGTCGAAGCGGTCTCCGCGTGGGTACTGGGCGGCCACGGCGATACCATGGTGCCTATCGTGGGCAGCACACTCATCAGCGGCGTACCTGTCACGAAGCTGATCGCGCAGGATAGGCTGGACGAGATCGTCCAGCGGACCCAGGACGGAGGCGCCGAGATAGTGGGCCTGCTCAAGACGGGCAGCGCCTACTACGCACCCTCGGCAGCCATCGCACAGATGGTCGAGTCCATTCTATTCGACCGCAAACAAGTCCTCCCCTGCACCGTCTACCTGGAGGGCGAGTACGGCGTTGATGGCCTCTTCGTCGGGGTCCCGGTTAAGCTCGGTGCCGGGGGTGTCGAAGAGATCATCGAGTTCGACCTCACCGACTCCGAGGCCAAGGCCCTGCAGGGCTCCGCCGACTCGGTCCAGGAACTGATCGACGTGATGGGGAAGGCTTAGGCCTACCGCTAAACCAAAAACCAGGCCGAACCAAGCACTAATACGACAGCGCCCCTGACCTCTAAGGAAAGGTCAGGGGCGCTGTTCAACCGCTAACTAAAGGCCACTTGGCCTATCCCTGCATAGAGGCACTGGTTCCATGGATAAATTGACACTCACCGCTGGCGTGGCTCGCATAGACATCACGCCGCCGGTCGGATTTCGAATGCAGGGGCTGATGCGACGTTCCGGTCCATCGGTGGGCGTCGAATCACCGTTGCACGCCACCGCCCTAGTATTGGCCGACGAGGAGACCAAGGTCGTCGTGGTCGACTGCGATCTGATCGGCCTGGACTTGCCTCTGGCAAACACGATTCGCCAGACCATCGGCGACAGGGTCCATACCCACTCCCACAACGTCATGGTCGGATGCACCCACACCCACAACGGCCCCTGCACGTCACGAGGGAACCTGGGCGGGCCGCACCATGCCGCACCCAGGCCCGGCGAGATTGAGACCCTGGACGAGTATATCGACGACCTTATAGTCCGCCTCGCCAAACTAGCCGGAGACGCCGACAACAGGCGTCGCCCTGCGCGATCTGTCACCGGACGCGGTCGCGCTACCGTGAGTATCAACCGCGAGGAATTGGCTGACGATGGTCGAGTGTTAGTGGGCCGAAACCCGGACGGCCCGACGGACCAGACGGTCGACGTCGTGCGCATCGACGACCTCGAAGGCCTTCCAATTGCAGTGCTAACGGGCTACGCGGCGCATCCGGTCGTCATGGGGATGAATGATCTGCTCATCAGCCCGGACTTCCCAGGCGTCGTGCGTAGAACTGTCGAGAAGGTGACCGGCGCTACATGCCTCTACATGACGGGGGCGGCAGGCAACCAGGCAACCATATCCTTTCTCCAGGATGATTGGGGCGAGCAGGAGCGGATAGGAGGGATAGTCGGTAGCGAAGTCGCTCGACTGTTTTTCGAGATAGAGACGCGACCCCACGAAGTGGTCCGGAATGTCGGCGCATCCCTCGCCAACCTCGCCCTCTATCACAAGTCTTTTCGAGATGGCCCGACCCATCGCATCCTGAAGGCGGCTCGACGCGAGGCCACGGTTCCACTCCAACCCCTGCCGTCGATTGAGCAGGCCAAGAGAGCCCTGGACGAGGCAACGGCGACGCTCATCGATATGGAGAGTCGCCAGATACCCTCCGACGATCGTTACCCCGCACTACTAGTCAAGGTGTGGGCGGAGCGCGTGCTGGGCAAGGTTCAGACTGGCCAAACTGAGGCGTCGCTCTCCTTCGACATTACCGGCTTCCGCCTGGACGACTTCGTGCTCGTGGGCATGCCGGGAGAGCCCTTCGTCGAGATTGGGCTGGCCGTCAAGGAACTATCCCAGGCCAAACACACGATGTTTGCGGGCTACTGCAACGGCACCGTGGCCTACTGGCCGACGCCCGACACAGTCGCGCACGGTGGCATGGCTGTCGAAGCCGCGGTCAAGACCTATGGCAATCCAACACCGCCCGTGGCGGAGACAGTAGCACTACTTGTCACGCAATTCAGCCATCTGCTCAAAGACCTGGACGCATAGACGTCTTCAAAACGACCCACGGCCTACGACCGCTCGCTCGTACTAGGGCCTCAGTGGACAGGTTCACACTCACGGTTGCTGCTCCTGCAATCCGACTACTCGCTGCATCCTAGTCTCCGGCTGGAACCGGATCGGTCTCGGCGGAGTGTAATCCACGCCGAAAGATTCGACTGGCCATATCAGGGATGCTCTGGTGCATCAATGTGTAGACTACGGGCACTACAACCAGCGTCAATACCATCGAACTGACCAACCCGCCTATAACGACGGTGGCCAACTCCGCGCCAATAATCCCACCGCTTTTAGTGGCGAAGGCGGCGAGAGGGAACAGAGCGAAGGATGTCGTGAAACCCGTCATGAGTATGGGACGCAGACGTACCGTTCCAGCTTGGATCAAAGCATCGTGGAGCCCCAGTCCACGCTCCCTGAGCTGCTCCACGAAAGCGATAAGCACGATGGCATTGGTGACCACGATCCCCACTAGCAGCAAGAAGCCCATCATCGCAGGGAGTCCCAGGGTCCTGCCGGTGAGCGCCAGCGCAGCCAAAGCACCAATGACGGCCAGTGGCAGGCTCATGACGATTACGAATGGGTTGCGCAGCGCGCCAAGACTGGCCGCCATCACCAGGTAGACCAGCACCACACCCACGGCCATCGCCAGGCCGATATCACGAAATCCCTCCTCAACATCGGCGAAAATCCCGCCGGCGGAAACCTCTACCCCATCCGGCAGGTCCATAGAGTCGATACGCTGCTGTACGAGTCTGGCCATCGACTGGGTGTCCTCAGCTGTGATGGTGCCCTTGATATTCGCCGAGCGACGCCCATCAAACCGGCTGATGGATACCGGTCCCTGTTCCAGGGCCACCTTGGCAATGTCTGCAAGTCTTGCCGAGCCCATCGGCCCCGAGATTTCCAGGTCTCGGATTTTGTCAATGCGGTCGGCATCCTCAGGGCGCCCCCGCAGAACGACATCCAGAGAACTATCGTTGAGGTGAAGCTGCGTGACCCTACGGCCAACCATAAACTGGTTCACCTGAAACGCCACTGCCCGAGCCGACAGCCCAACCGCTGCTGCGGCGTTGGTATCGACGCGAATCACTACCTCGTCCCTGCTCTCAGCCACGTCGCTGATAACGTTGACCATGCCGTCCATCCCAGCGAGTTCCGCCACCAGCGCGCTGGTGGCATCAGAGATGTCGCCGTAGTCGGAGCCCGTGACTGCAATCTCGAGGCCACTGGCCGGCGGCCCATTGCGAATTTCCGTTACGGCGACGTGCCGCGATTCATCCGGCGAGAACGTCTCACGCAGATTCTTGGTGATGTCCTCGGGTGCAAACTCAGTCAGACGCACGAGGACGTTTGCACTACTATTGCCACCTTGGGCGGCGGATCCATTTGGCGAAAATCCGCCCTCGGGGGTGCCGATTGTTGTCAGATAGGCATCAATCTGCCCAATTCCGACCAACTCCGCCAGCTTGGCCTCGATCTCTTCAGCCTCGGACATCGTGGTTTCAATCGAGGTGCCCGGTGGTAGCGTCATGTCGATCGTCAAGAAGCGTTCGCCGCCCGAAGGAAATAGTGTTATTGGGATGACAAGGACCAGCGCCAGGCCCGCCACCGTCGACGCCACGGCGATCAAGAGCGTGGCAGCCTTGTGCCGAAGCGACCACAGTAGCACCGGCAGGTATGCCCGCTGCATCCACGTTTCGGTCAATTCGCTTTGGCCGTCCTCCCCGTCCACATCAGGCATATCCCCTCTGCGCAGCAGGATCGCACCAACAACCGGCACCGCGGTCAACGCCACAATCAGCGAGGCAACCAGCGCGAAACTAACCGTCAGCGCAAAGGGTAGGAAGAAGGAGCCCACCAGCCCCTTGATGAAGGCCAGAGGCAGGAATACCACGATGGTGGTCAATGTCGATGCGGTAATCGCAGGGGCGACCTCTCTGGTAGCCACGAGAGCGGTCTTGAAACGGTCTTCACCCACTCGCATATGCCTGTAGAAATTCTCAAGGACCACAATACTGTCGTCCACGACCCGGCCAACAGAGATCGCCAGCCCGCCCAGTGTCATGAAGTTCAGCGACATACCATAGGCACCCATCAGGAGAATTCCAGTGAAGATGCTAAGGGGAATAGAGAGGCCAATGACGAGCGTGGGTCTAAGTGTCAAAGTCAGGCCTCGGAGGATCGAAGGCCGCACCGTGAACAGAAACAGGAACACAACGGCCATGGCAAACAAGAACCCATAGAAGCCTTCATCCTTGAGCGTGTCGATCTCAGCCTGGATCTCAGGCCCGTCGTCGAGCAGTGCGATTATCTCGACTCCGGGAGGAAGCCCGGTTATTTCCGCCAACCGTTGCTTTATCTCCTCGGTGACTTTGACTGTGTTGGCTTCCGCACTCTTTAACACGCCGATGCCAATGCTGGGTTGTCCGTTGGTGCGAGATAGGCTGGAGGCAGGCCCCGCGCCCAACTCCACCGTCGCGACATCTGACAGAGTCACCGGCGAGGGCCGTGAGGATACGGGCTCTGCTCCACGCGCTCCGGCGAACCCGACAACCAGGGAGTTCAGATCTTCCAGCGACCCGTAGGTGTGGGTCGTCCGCACTGGGAAAGTCTGCCCTTCCTCCGTGATTGACCCGGCTGGGAGTGTAACGTTGTTATCTTGAAGTGAGCCTGCCACTTGCAGAAGGGAGATGCCGTGTTCTGCGAGGGCATCCGGAGAAATAGTCACGAACACCTGTCGGTCCACAGTCCCCGATACCTCAACGTCTAAGACACCGTCCACTGACAGTATGACAGGCAGTATCTGCTTCTCAACAACTTCTTGCAGATCGGCGACGTCCATGTCGGAGAGAACGCTGAACTGCATCACCGGAAACTGCTCGGGATTGATGCGGGCGACACGCGGATCACCAACCGCTTCAGGGAAACTCAGACCGGACATTTTGGCGGATAGGGTCGCCTCCGCTTCCTCCATGTCGGTCCCGAACACGAAGGTTGCGAGCACCAGCGACAGGTTCTCGGACGAAACCGTCTGCACACCGTCGATACCCTTTAGCCCTGCCACGGCGTTCTCGATGGACTCTGTTACGTCCGAAACCACGGCGTCAGGGTTAGCAGATGGGTAAAAGGTCGTGACGATGAGGAGAGGGAATTCGATCTCGGGGAATAGTTCTACCTGTAAATTCGTGTAGGTGAACAGCCCGCCTGTCAACACCATCAGGATCAGAAGAACGGTCACAGAGCGGCGTCGCAACGCCAGTGTGGTCAAAAAGCTCAAGTTAGTTGTCCTCCATGCGGTAGTGCAATACAGACCGTAACGGACGTAGTGTGGCTGTCCCGTGTCGCATAGGTCTACGGGGAGAGAACTACCTCGCTGAGCATTTTTTTGGTTGACATGATGTGGTTATTTAGTCGCAGAGCCTTCGGGGCTATCCCCAGAGCGAGCCCAAGCATCTGAGGCAAATGCAAAATAGGCATATCGATGGGCCTGGCAGCGGCCGATGCGGCCTGTGGCTGGAATCCATCCAGGTTCAGGTGGCACAGCGGGCACGGCGTCACCATCGCGTCCGCGCCCCTGTCATTGGCATCGATGGTGTGGTTCGCAACCATTTTTATCGAGTTCTTCTCGTTGATAGTCAGTATGGGAAATCCACAGCAGGCGGTCTTGCCAGGGAAGTCTACCACCGTGGCCCCAAGTGCCTCGATTACCCTCTCCAGAGAGTCTTCGCGTTCGGGGTGAGTCTCAAACTCCAGAGCTGATGTCGGACGGACCAAGTAGCAGCCGTAGAAAGGGGCTGCCTTGAAACCGGTCAGCGGCGAAACCACCAGCGACTTGACCTTTTCCAGTCCCACATCCTCAACAAGCGCCCACAGCAGATGCTTCGGTTCAGCGTTACCGCTGTACTCAAGGCCCTCTTCGGCCAGGTCCGTGTTGATCGACGCCAGGTACTCCGGGTCGGCCTTGAGCCGCTCATTGGCCTGGGACATGACCCCTTGGCAGGTGCTGCATATCGTCATCAGAGGCAGCCCAGATTCCTCGGCCAGGGCCAGATTCCGCGCGTTGAGAGTGTCTGCCAGACGAAGATTCTTTTCCTGTAGTATGCCGGATCCTGTGCAGGACGCCGTGCGCATCGGCTCATAATCGAGCTCGATGCCAAGTATCTTGCAGATCTCCATGGTGGATTGGAACAGCTCTGGCGCTGCCCCACGAGCTACGCACCCGGGATAGAAGGCAAACTTCATAGGTCACTCTCTACTTTCTTGAAGATGCGGCGGACATTCTCTTGCCCAGGGTTTTTCTTGTGAATGATGGGCGGCATCTTGCCGCGGAGCTGCGCACGGATGCCAACAGGCAATAGCTTGATCATCTCTGGAATGTTGAACATCCCTTTGGTCTTGAGAGGCAGCCTCAACTCGTCAACACGACCGCTGTGCTCGACCATCTCTGTGAATACGGTGGCATGGCGGGCGCCGTACGTCTTGTCATAGCCAGCCTCCATTGCCTTGTCTCTGAGAGCCATTATTCGGCCCATCGGGTCCACGCCCTTGGGGCAGACCTCGACGCACATCATGCAGCGAGTGCAGTCCCACATTCCGCCCGGCTCGTTCAAGTCTCCGAGCCGCGACTGTGCGGCGCCATCTCGTGGGTCGCCTACAAATCGGTAAGCTTTCGCCAGCGCCGCGGGCCCCAGGAAGCTATCGTCTACCTCCAGAACCGTGCAGTCCGACACACACGCCCCGCACATGATGCAGGCCATCGGGCCAGCCAGATCGAGCATGTCGTCGTTGTCCGCCACATACTCGTGGTCCGGGCCCGGCGCAGGTCCTTCGGGCTTGAGCCACGGGTCCACAGCCCGGACCTTGTCCCAGAACGGCTGGAAATCGACCACCAGATCCTTGATCACTTCAAGGTTGCCCGCAGGCTCAACGACTACCTTGCCGTTTTCCTTCGAGACCACGTCAATGATTTTGGTGTTGCAGGCCAGCATCGCCTGACCGTTGACACGCATTGCGCAGGAGCCGCAGATTGCACTACGACACGAACATCGAAGTGCCAACGTCCCATCGATCTCTTCTCGCACCTTGATCAGGCCGTCCAGTACCGTCGCCGAGTCAGACATCTCGATCTGGTAGTCCTGGTAGAAGACCTCGGGTCTGTCCGAGTCCGGGTTGAACCTCTTAACGCTGAGGGTCACATCCATCTGCTAGCTCCAATGTTGTCTTGTGTCTTGCCGTCTTCCCATCCGAACACACGTAGGGGCAGGTCAGCTACCTGCCCTCTTTCGCACCGATCGCAGTAACCATTCAGCGCCATCAGTACTTTCGAGCCTCGGGGGTCCATTGTGTAATAACTACCGGCAGGTGACTTACCTCTGGCCCTTCTGACCCACGGGTAAGCAGGATGTGCTTCAACCAGTTCTCGTCGTCGCGCTCCGGCGTGTCGATCCTGAAGTGAGCGCCCCTGCTCTCCTTGCGTTCCGGCGCTCCAGCGGCGATGGCCTCGGCACAGTCCAGCATGAAACCCAGTTCCAGGGTGAATATCAGGTTGGTGTTGAAGGTCTTACCCTTGTCCGTAACGGACACGCTCGCATACCTCTCGCGCAGTCCAACGAGCTTGGACTGCGCCTCCTCCATTCCGGCCTGCTCACGGAATACCGCCAGATGCTGGTTCATGACCTGGCCCATCTCCAGTCTCACCTGGCCAAAGCCCTCTGCATCGTCGCGGTTCAGCATCTCTTGAATGTGCTCGCGATCGCCATTGGATGCGGAGTCATTGATGGCCTTATGAGACTTGCCCTTCACCAGCCCAGCGGCGTGCTCACCGGAGCGGCGACCGAAGACCAGCGTGTCTAGCAGCGAGTTGGCCCCAAGCCTGTTGCCCCCGTGGACGCTAACGCAGGCCGTTTCGCCCGCCGCGTAGAGCCCAGGAACAATCGTCTCACCATCTACATTGGTCTTGATTCCGCCCATCTGATAGTGCATGCCAGGCCGGATCGGCACCGGTTCGTAGAGCATGTCGACGTTCGCGAAATCCTTGCCAAGCTCACGAATCTGAGAGAGGCTTTCACTGATCTTTTTCTCGCCCAGATGGCGGCAGTCTAGAAAGACGCACCCGTCCTTGCCGCGCCCCTCATTAATTTCCGTCTGCTCGGACCTGGACACCACGTCACGGGAGGCCAGCTCCATCATGTTGGGGGCGTAGCGCTCCATAAAACGCTCGCCATCCGCGTTGATCAGATAGGCGCCCTCGCCCCTGGCGGCCTCTGACATCAGAGCGCCATTGCTCTTGAGGGTCGTCGGGTGGTACTGGACCATCTCCATGTCCATGAGGGGAGCGCCGACGCGGTAGGCCAGCGACATCCCGTCTCCGGTACAGATCAGGGCATTGGTACTGGGCTCGAAGACGCGCCCCAGACCGCCGGCCGCGATGATCACAGCCTTGGCCCGTATGACGTGGATCTCCCCGGACCGAATCTCCATCGCCACAGCGCCACAGCACTCTCCGTCCTCCATGATCAAAGAAAGGACAAACCACTCCTCGTAAACCCGAACGTCAAACTGCATCACCTGCTCGTAAAGTACGTGGAGGAGTGCCTGGCCAGTAAAATCGCCGACGTAGAATGTGCGCGCCTGGCGCTGGCCACCAAACGCCCTCGCACCCAGCTTGCCTTCTTCGTCCCGGCTGTAGATCACCCCCATGTGCTCGGTGGCAATGACCTCACGTCCAGCCTCTCTGCACATGACTTCTATAGCATCTTGGTCGCCAAGGTAGTCGCTGCCCTTGACGGTGTCGAATCCATGGTCTTCCCAGGGGTCACCACGCTCGGTCAAAGCGGCGTTGATTCCGCCTTGAGCCGCGTTCGAATGACTTCGGACGGGATGTACCTTGCTGATCACGGCGACATCGACGCCGTTCTCCCGAGCCGCGAGGGCCGCCCGCATCCCTGCTAGTCCAGCCCCAATTACCAGTACGTCGTGATCAAACATTTACGCCTGCCCCGGTACTCATAAATTCTTGCGTGAAATATATCACCTACTTCTCGCGCCTACAAGACTCCTGTCTCGTAGATAATGATCAGAATCGTGCTCTAGGCCCCTCACCGCGTACACCCAACCCATCTCCACTTCCTGATATACTTCTCGGTCTATCCCCACTAGGAGCGCGCCGTGTCCTTCGAGTTCATCACCTACGAAAAAAGCGACCGAATCGCCCGAATAACCATCAACCGGCCCAAGAACCTTAATGCTCTGCACCCCCCGGCCAGCGCCGAGCTTCGGCAGGCCTTCG
>JASLXL010000030.1 GCA_030740335.1 SAR202 cluster bacterium
GACGGCCATTGGCAACCTCCGTGGTAAAGCTGCCTCTAGCTTAGTATTTGTGCGCCTAAGGTGTCAAATGGAGCGGGTGATGGGATTCGAACCCACGACATTCTGCTTGGGAAGCAGACACTCTACCCCTGAGTTACACCCGCTCGTATACTCATTATCCATCATTTTCATAGCTAAATCTAGGGTGGGTGAAATACTTGGGAACGGATCCAAAATAAGTTTGCCACAAAATTTGCCACATTTGGAGCCTAACTGGGTATCTGAGTTCAGGCTGCTTCATCAATGGGATACAGGGCATCCCCAATAGCGGCGGCACTTTTACTTCTGGCTTCCAATGATCACATTTGCGTAACAGTCAAGAGCAACGCTGGGGCCTGAGTGTCCTAGCCATTGGGAAACGGTAGCTATGTCAGTTTTCCCTTCTGCAAGATGCCAACTGGTAAAGAATCTCCTCAGGTCATGTGCCCTGAGATTCAAGTTGAGTTTTTCATGAGTGGTTTAAAAAACCTGTGATTGTAATTGTTGTATCTGATAGGTAACCCATCATGAGTACTGTAAACACATCCATCTTGGAATGACCTGTACTGCTGGAGCAACAGCATCTTCGTAGGTCTCTGAAGAGGCACCGATCTACGTGACCTTTCTGTTTTCACTGGGGTTAGATCACCGTCCCTGTTCTGATATCTGACATGGATTTCATTATTGATCAAGTCAATGTCTTCATGCCGCAAGGTTAAAGCTTCTGCGATCCTCAGTTCATGAAGGATTTGTAGATGGACAATGATTTCTTCGTAAGTCCCACTGGAATTATCAAGGATTAGCTGAACATCCCTATTTGATAGCACGCGTTCTTCTACATGGGGCTGGCTGTTCTTGAATTCAGATCTGAGTTCTTTCATCAGTTCGGTTGTTAGAGGGGGAACATTTATGGCGATCTTTTTTCTCACCGCCCAGTTCAAGAGTCTTCGGAGGATCTTGTTCATACGTTCACATTTTTTGAGTCCGTTATCAGGATTATGAATTACCCTGCCTAAGCCCCACCCCTCTGACCTTATCGGCTATACTGACCCCAGAGGAGCAGGCCCCGCCCATCGAAGTCAGGCCCGTCTGCCGCCCCTGCAAACAGGCCCTCCCGACCCGCTTCACTCCTTGACACTGCTCAACCTACGCCGATATACTCAAAGCCTGTTTACGGGCCAGTAGCTCAGCCGGTTAGAGCGCAGTCCTGATAAGACTGAGGTCCCTGGTTCGAGTCCAGGTTGGCCCACCACCCACCCAGTCCGATTCCGACCGTATCCGCCGACCTGCCACAGTCATTGACCCTCCCCCTGCGCCCTAGTAGACTTGCGCCATGCGCACCCTTCCCCTCGGCAACAACGGCCCTCAGGTTCCCGTGGTATGCTTGGGCACCTATCCGCTGGGCGACGGCTTCGGAGCAATCCCCGAGAGTCAGGCCATAGACACAGTACACTCGGCCCTCGACTCCGGGCTGACGTTCATCGACACCGCAGAGGGGTACGCCAGTGCCGAGGTCCGTCTAGGAAAGGCTCTGAAGGGACGACGGCACAAGGCATTCCTGGCCACTAAGCTATCGCGACCGGACCACTCGCCAGCCCAGATCAACGCCGCCCTTGACAACAGCCTGAAGGCGCTCCAGACAGACTACGTCGATCTATATCAAATCCACTCCCCGCAGCCCGCTTTTCCCATCGAACGCACACTGGACAGCCTGCATCACCACGTGGAGACCGGCAAGATCAGGCACATCGGCATATCCAATTTCACCGCCGCGCAGATCTCCGAGGCGGCGCAATTCGCCATCATCCACAGTTCACAGCCCAGGTACAACATGCTCTTTCGCGGCGCGGAGGACTCCGTACTCCCAGCATGTCTAAGTTCCGGAATCGGACTCATCGCCCACTCGGTGCTGGCCAAGGGTCTACTGGCGGGGAAGTATCGCCCCGGACACAAATTCGACTCCGACGACCAGCGCCACGATTGGGAGCACTACTCCGGTCCAGGTTTCGAGGCGACGTACGCCGTCTCGGAAAAGCTCGGCGAATGGGCGCATGACCACGGTCGTGACCTGGTGCAACTAGCCCTGGCCTGGCCCACGGCACAGCCCGGGGTCACATCCAGCATTGTTGGCATCAGGACACCAGAACAGGCCCAACATGCCGCACGCGCCGGCGACTGGGAGATTTCAGAGGCGGATCTAAAGGATATAGACGAGGTCCAGGGCGACCTGCGGCTGAAGTTCTATTTCGGGCCCGAGGCCAGATACTACGGGCATCGGGACCAGGGCGATCCCGAATACCAGGGCGGTGACGCTTGAGCAACAAAGTGTACGAGATACTGCACGGCTCCTTTGACCTGCACGTCCACACGCTGCCCAGCCCCGAGGCAGGCCTTAGAATGGATGCCCTGGACACAGGCCGCCATGCCCACGAAGCGGAGATGGCGGGTTTCGTCCTCAAATCGCACTACTACCCCACTACACCCGTAGCGCAGCTTGTAAGCCGGGTCTATCCTGGCCTTCGAGTGGCAGGGTCCATAGTGTTGAACAATGAGGTAGGCGGACTGAACCCGACGGCCGTGCAGGCGGCAGCGGACATAGGCGCCAAGGTCGTGTGGATGCCTACTAGGAGCGCTGCAGCTTCGGGGACGCCGGGGCTGCGGCTCAGTGGTGAGGACGGGGCGCTGCTACCGGAGGTAATGGCCGTGCTCGAAGTCGTTCGCGACGCCGACATGGTGATCGCCTCCGGCCACGCCTCACCGGACGATACGTTGGCGCTGCTCGTTGCAGCAAAGAACATCGGCGTGGCCCGTTCAATAGTGACTCATCCGGTGGGTACCGCCAACTCTGCACAGATCCGGGATATGGCTGACGTTGGCGCGTACATCGAGCACACCTTCCTATCGTGCATGCCGTCACGCCAGAGGACAACCCCGTCACAGATGGTGGCCTCGATACATGAAATCGGAGTCGAGAGGTGTATCGTAACCACCGATTTCGGCCAGTGGATGAACCCCTCGCCGGCGGAGGGGATGCGGATGGCGATAGCCGAGCTGCTGAACGCTGGCATGTCTGACGATGAAGTGACCACACTGGTCAAGAACAATCCGCTCTGGCTAATAGACCCGTAGGTCGTGGAACTGATACATCGGGGGCAGACGATGGATTTGGGAGTGATGGTCGAGGGTCAAGAAGACGTGTCATGGGACCTATGGCGCAAGTTCGTCACTACGGTTGAGGACCTGGGATTCGAGTCGCTGTGGCGCTCGGACCACCTGTTCTCCTTGTCAGGCGTACGTACACGGGACGCCCTGGACGCCTACGTCGCATTCGCGCTCGCGGCTGAGCTCACAGAACGTGTGAAGTTTGGGCCACTGGTATCGCCGATGACCTTCCGGCACCCGTCGATCCTGGCTCGAATGGCGGCTCAGATCGACGAGCTCTCTAACGGCCGGTTTGTGGCAGGGGTAGGGGCCGGATGGAACGTGCCCGAGCATACCGCCTTCGGCATCCCATTCCCTCCTGTCCGAGAACGGATGGACCGGCTCGAAGAGTCAATTTGTGTTATGAAAGCGCTGTGGTCGGAGGGCCAGGCCAACTTCACCGGACGCTACTACCATCTTCAAGACACAGAGTGCTACCCGAAGCCGGTGCAAAAGCCACTGCCGATCATGGTCGGCGGCATAGGCGAACGCCGCACGCTGAAGATCGTGGCCAAACTGGCCGACGAGTGGAACTCACTCGGCGTCATGATGGACGACTACAAGCGCAAGACCGAAGTCCTGGAGGGCCATTGCGCTGCTGTTGGCCGGAACCCATCCGAGATCAAACATTCACAAATGTCAGGCTTCATCGTAGGTAAAAACGACCAGGCCATTCGTCGCCACCTGGTGAACATTGGCAGGAAACTAAAAAGCGACGCGATCGTTGGCAGCATGACAGCGGACCCAAGCAACGTACTGGCCGAGGCGCGAACCCGGGGCTGGCTTGTCGGAACGCCTTCGCAGTTGGTCGATGAGCTTGGCAAGCGAGAAGAGGCCGGAATCTCGCGTGTAATGTTGCAGCACCACGCCAACGATGACTTCGAGGTGCTAGAGCTTCTGGCCTCCGAAATCCTGCCCCAGATGCAGAGCTAGCCAGCGAGACCGGATGGCAGTTCCAATATCTGGGTCTGGCCGCTCTTGACGGAGGCGATGATCGCCTCTACGACGGCTGTGGCTACGATGCCACTGGAAGCGGGCGCGTAGGAGTCACCACCGTTCTTGATAGCGTCGAGCAAGAACGGGAAGCGATCGGCGGGCGGCGGCGACAGCATCTCGACAGCGGTCTTGTCTCCCGGCACGCCGAATGCGACTGTTTTAGCGTGCTCGTAGAGGACTGCTGACTCACCACTACCGTAAATTTCGAATAGCCACTTCGACGCGAACCCGTTGAAGTCAGCGTCGCTGATCAGGAATGTGGATACCGAGCCGTCGGCGAACTTGAAGGTCGCGGCTATCGTGTCTAAGACGTCGGTGCCCGCAAGCTCAGCTGGATGGCTCTTCTGCCCCCCAATAGCGGACACCTCGACCGGCGCGGCCCCGTGGAACCAGCAGAGCAGGTCAGCGGCATGGATCCCCACGTCCCAGAGCGGCCCGCCACCTGCAACCGGATCCCAGCGCCACGCGGTCAGGTCGGCCCGCGCCTGCATGCACTGGCCGTGGCTGGCAATGGGCGGTCCGAGGCGTCTCTTGGCTTCGCGGACTGCGCCGGAGAAGCGAAAACTGAAATTCAGCATGAGCTGCTTACCAGAGGAGCGCTGCGCCTCAGCTATTTGCACGCACTCGATTGTCGTCATTGCCATCGGCTTTTCGAGGTAAACATGTTTGCCGGCGGCGAAGGCATCAAGTGCTAGCCTGGAGTGGGTATCGTGAGGCGTTGCAATGGAAACGATGTCTATTGCCGGGTCCGCGAATATCTCATCGAGGCCCGCAGTGCGGGTGCCGAACTCGGTGGCAAAAGACGCGGCACGCTCCGGATCAGTGTCGTAGAACGCGCAAACGCCTACTCCTTTGGTTTCGGCCGCGCCAACCGCGTGGCTTCGACCCGCCCCTCCACACCCGATCAGGGCCCAACCCAACTCCGCATTCTCGTCGATCATACGCTCCCTTACTGTCCTAGCCGGACACCGGTTAGCCGTCTACGGCCATACCACTTACGGGATCCAGGTGGGCCCGCGCCTCGAGTCCCCACCCTCCTCTCTCAAAATTGAGAGAGTATTTGTTTGTGGGGGAGGAGGGAAGAGGGGGTGAAGCCTCTATGGACTCCCCCGGCAGGGACAAGCATCGGGATTTCGATAATCCTTTGAGGGCCTTGGGACAGTCTCTTGCTGGACTCCTCCGACTGGAAAGGACTTCTGTCTTCTATCCGCCGAGGGTAACGATTACCATCGGGCTCCCTGAAACCCACGCCTCCAGATCGTCCATCCCCTGCTCCTGTCTGAACGGCGAGACGTCTCGGAGACGCGACAGGATAGCACGTCGTTCAGACTCCTCCGTGACCGGTGTGGCTGTGGCGGGCAAGTCCACCTTAAGATCGTCCTTGAGGTGGTACATGAATTTCGGATGCTCCACTAGGTTGGCATACCAACCACGACGGCCTGGCGAACCGGTGACGATCAGGCGATCATCGAAGTAGTGGGACCATATCTCCATACGGTGGGGCTCCCCACTCTTCCGACCGGTGGTGGTGATGTCTATGGTCATGTCTATTTTCAGGGCGCTTCGTACGGTTTCGTCCATGTCCGCTCCTTTGTGTCGACCTCGCGGTAGGGTCGCCTCGCACTCAATGGGGAGCGACAGACCAAGCCGCCTAGCTGAGTCCGAGACGAACCAGACCCCGGCGCGACCGCGAGTAACTTGACGGGACTCCCGGGCATAGTAGTTTGATTTTCTGAAGATACCCGGGCCTATGCCCTTAGACTACCTCTACGGTATTCTCCACGGAGCCGATGCCATCCAAGGATATCCGGACTACATCGCCCGCTTCCAGGGGACCGTCTGCTACGCATCCGCCCGTATAGATAATTACCAGATCCGGGGGAGAGTCGTGGGCCTGAGTCCATTCGACGATTTGGGCTGGAGAACGTCGGAAGGTCGTGGTATTGGTGGAGCTCCCGACCACTTTGCCATCTCGTAAGATGGTCAGTTCCATGTCCCTGCCTGTAGGGTCGGGCATGGTCTCCGGGGTGACGATGCATGGGCCGAGAGACGCGCATCCCTTGAAGACCTTGCTGGGCACCATCCACCACAGCGTCTCGCCCATGAGCCCGCCGGCAACCTCGTTGCCAGTGCTATATGCAACCAGCTTGCCCTTGTATACGATCAATACCAATTCGCCCTCGGCGACGGTCTTTTCGGTGTCGCCCCTGATGCCGATTGGGTCGAAGGGCCCCGCCAGTCTCGAAGCTGTGCCCTTGTACATCACGGGTGGGCGATCGGCCTCGTAGGCAGTCTTGGTTATGTCTGGCATTCCGGCCACGCCCTCGTCGGGTACGGCGTAGTTGCCGATGCCTCCGGCCCAGATCTCGTCGGGGGCCAAGGGTGTAATAATGCGGGCAGCGCACGTCGCGTTCAGGGACGATTCCGTCAACTGCTCCACGTCGAAGGTCTCAGCGTCTCCGGAAGATAGAACGTTGCGGGCGATATCGTCGACGCTCATCCCGCTGATGTCGCTCACATTCAGGAGATCCCTAAAGTCTCTGACGTCACTATTCAGCGAGGTCAGAGAAGAAAGCGTCCCTGGCTGGGTCTCTATAGTGAGGTGTGTGTCGCCACGGCTGTCGCGTATTCGGTAGTATCGCATCGGTTCCTCCAGTCGGCGTTAGTCAGCTTGTTCGGGACACTAGTGTAGCCACTGATGTGGGCGTTGCACACCCCGCCCAATGGCACGTGCGCCGACATCACGTGAATTGGAGGACGTGGCATACTGAATCAAACCTTGAGGGCTTCCGGTCTTGGCACAAATAGCGGTCAAAACACAATCGCGCATTTCGTAGAGCCGGGAATGCGGGATCGATATTGAAGTCTAGAAAACGTGATCGGCAAGGAATAGAAAGGCTACTGGGCAGCCTTGTTAAGCTCGGCTCCCGCTGTGAAACCGACACGCTTATGTGCCGGTACTGTGATGAGCTTACCGGCCTGACCGCCTCGAATTGGCTTGACTCTCCTAGCGTTGATCTCGCGAATGGAGAACGATCCGAAGCCGGTCAAAACGACCTTGTCTCCGCTCTGCAGAGCTTCATGTATGCTACCGAGTACTGCACCAAGAGCTGCCTCACCTTGGGCTCGGGAACCTCCCAGTCTCGTAGCAATCCTGGTGGTGATGTCGCTCTTTCTAAGCGTAGCCATAAACGCACTCCCCTTTAATTTTGGTATTCAGTAATGTGTGTGGCGCGATGACAGCCCGGGCAAGACAGCACCCACGCCAGCGTTGGCACGATATTATGTTTTAACCGAACCGCTGTCAAGCCCTTTGCCCGCGTCTCCGACCACCCATAAGTCCTAGTCTTGATCGGTTATCTGGCAGTACTATTCTGGCCCAGCACGACATCCTGGTTGTATACTGATTTGTGAAGACTCCACGCCCTCTAGGTGATTGCCTCACACATGCTGACTGAAGGAAACGATAGCGTCTCAGAAGAGCACCTACCCGGCCGGCGCACGCCCGGACACGGGCCGTCTCTCGAACTCGTCATGACACTCATCTTCTCGGGAATCGTCCTGGGACTCTTGCTGGCCTGGTTCTCCACGCAATCGCCCTGGCTTCCCCGGTGGGGGCAGGCGCCTCTATATGACGAGGCACTGATCACCGCGCTGGTTGAGCGCGCGTCTCCCGCGGTTGTGGAGGTGAGCGTGAACAGGCCGACCGCCCTAGAAAGGGGATCCGGTTTCCTGGTAGACGATCAGGGTCATATCGTGACAAATCAGCACGTTGTGGCTAATCCGGGAGAACTGTTAGTACTGATGGCCGACGGGCGGACGCTTGAAGCCACCCTCCTGGGCACAAGCCGCGCGGACGACCTCGCCGTCCTGAAGGTAGATCCGAAGGAGGTTGCAGGCATCGCACCGTTATCTCTCGCCAACTCTGACGACATCCGACCCGGTCAACTCGCCGTCGCAATCGGAAGCGCTTTCGCCCAGTTCAACTCGGTGACGGTGGGGGTAGTGAGCGGGACCAATCGAAGTCAAATGTCCCAACTGCAGCAGGGCCCAGCAGGAACGATATCCCGACCGCTTCCCGAATTAATGCAAACCGACGCAGCCCTCAATCCGGGCAATTCGGGAGGACCGCTCCTTGACCGGGATGGTCGCGTTATTGGAGTCATCTCGGCTATTCAGCTAGCGGGGAATTCCTTTGACGTGAGCATCCAAACCGGCGTGGGTTTCGCGGTTTCGAGCAACACGCTCAAAGACATCCTTCCAGACCTGAAGAACCTGGGAGAGTTTCTGCGGCCCTGGCTTGGGGTAACAAGCAGGCCACTCAGTCGCGCGCAGTTCCGGTACCTCGATGTCGATGTGGAACAGGGAGTGTACGTGACCCTTGTCTGTGCCGGCAGCCCGGCAGATATTTCGGGATTGAGGGGCGATTCGTTCAGCTTGATGCCTTCGGGCCGTGGGGACCTCATCACCGCCATTGACGGCAACCCCGTTGCGGAGGTCAGCGATATTGTTACTCGCCTGAATGATCTCAGGCCCGGCAACTCTGTTACGCTCAGCGTTATTCGTGAAAAGCAGCACCGTGAAGTGGACGTAATACTGTCGCCATGGGGAGACTGCTCCCCCTAGTGCTGCGCACACTTAGGGTGCGGAGTGTCGCCATCCGAACTTACTATCATGGCTCACGGGGAGGACGAGAGGTTTCGTTCCCACGCCATAGACTCCAGTACCCAGACCCTGATTTCAAGGACATGGGATGAGTGATTCGACGATGGAAGTGGTGATCGTTGGCGGTGGCCTGGCC
Organism: SAR202 cluster bacterium; assembly: GCA_030740335.1. The sequence goes on from JASLXL010000030.1 coordinate 9,017, forward strand.
GGGATCGCAACCGCGTACTACCTGGGCAAACAAGGGGTGCGCTCGACGGTTATCGAGCGCGATGCCGTGGGGAGCCATGCTTCTGGATTCGCATACGGGGGCCTGGGCGCCCTCGACGGCGTTTCCGTCCACGGCCCGACCCAGGCCATCGCCACCGCGAGCATGCGTCTGCACCAGGATCTGGCTATCTCACTGCCCGAAGAGACGGGCATCAACACCGAGTTTCGAGAGCGACCAGGGATCGCTCTCTGCTACACAGACGACGAGGTACGGACAGGAAAAGCGAATCTGACGCTCCGGGAAAAACAGCCAGAGTACGAGTGCAGGTGGCTGGACAGGGATGAACTACTGGAGATGGAACCCAGAATCTCCCCGGACGCGATCGGGGCTGCCTATGCCGAAGGGACGGTTGATCTGGAGCCGTACCGGTTCATTCTTGCGCTGGCACAGGCGGCAGAGGGACTGGGGACGACCATCCGACACGGGACCGTCACCGGCATAAAGCGACAGGGCGATCGAGTCACAGGCGTTCTTCTCCGCGACGAAGAGATTAGCTGCGATGCCGTTGTGATTGCTATGGGGCCCTGGAGCGGGTTAACATCCAAGTGGCTCGGCATACCCATCGATGTAACGCCCCTCAAGGGACAGATATTGCGGCTCAGGGCACCCGGGGCTCCTTATAGATACTCTGTCGGATGGAACGGTCACTACGCCACCACGAAGCCTGACGGACTAGTCTGGGCTGGGACAACTGAGGAGGAGGTCGGATTTGACGAGCAGGCGACTGTCGAAGCCCGCGACCGGATCATGGGCGAGTTGCTTCGAATGCTCCCGTCCATGGCCGACGCCCAGTTGGTGCAGCAGACCGCGTGCCTGCGACCCGTCTCCTCTGACAAGCTGATGGTCCTGGGGCGCGCACCCGGATGGGAAGGCGTCTACCTAGCGACAGGCGGTGCACGCTCCGGCATAATCCTGGGCCCTGCGATCGGTCTTATCACAGCCGGGCTCGTGGCCACGGGCAAGTCACCTTTGCCGATCGACGCATTCGACGCGGCGCGATTCACTGCCTAGGTTTTTGTATAGGGTGGGGAGGTGAAGGGCTGACGATGTCGCGGTAGGCTATACTGTTGCCGGTCCATGTCCTTGCCCCAAACAAACAGGTCCGTGGAGACAGACTGAATTACCATGCCAAAGACACCGGAAACGCTGCTCGACCTGATCGCCGGAGGAAGACCCGACCACCCGGCGATCATCGTGCCCGATGGTCCCGTCGTAACCTACGAAGCCCTGCAGAGCCAGGTGGCCGAACTGGCTGCACATCTGGAAGCATCGGAGATTTCTGGGGGAGATCGGGTTGCCATAGTCCTTCCCAACGGCATCGAAATGATCGTATCGTTCCTGGCGGTCTCTTCGGTAGCCACAGCCGCGCCCTTGAACCCCGCCTATAAAGCCGATGAGTTCGACTTTTACCTTGGGGACACGGGAGCGAAGGCCCTGATCACGTCTGACGGCACCGGCGAGGGG
>JASLXL010000031.1 GCA_030740335.1 SAR202 cluster bacterium
AATTAATCCATCATATGTTCCCATCAATGCTCCTCCAGTACCTACAGATGCACAGAAAACATCAATATCCCCATCAATTTCTTTTGCGACTTCTCTTTCTAAGGATTTATATCCGGTACGTACATCAGGAGATCCAAATTGGTCAACATAGTGGGTTCCCGGAGTTTTTGCTAGTTCGTAGGCTTTATCTCTCATTCTTTTTATTAATCCTGGAGTTATGGAGCCAGCTTCACTTTTTTCTACTATCACTTTAGCTCCAAAAGCTTCCATAGATTGTTGTTTATTTTTCGAAAACGCATCTGAAAATACTGCTACAAACGTCAATCCTAATACTGTTGACACAAAGGCTAAAGATGTCCCAGTGCTACCACCAGTATATTCAACAACAGTATCACCGCAGTTAATAGTTCCACGTTCCATGGCTTTGCCCAGAACTGATACCGCCATACAGTCCTTATATGATCCCGTAGGATTGGCACTTTCCAGTTTTATCCAAACTTCCGCGGAATTTGTGGGAACAATGTTATTTAATTTAACAAGAGGTGTGTTGCCTATGCCAATAAGAGAAGTATTTTTGATTTCCATAAGATACCGTTTACAAGATTTTTCTTCTGTCGGTGCTGAGACCCTGAGTGAACTCAAAATACAATTGGATGGTACAGTTCTGTAAGGACCAACTCCTCACATGAATCTCCATTCCCAGCCAGTATAGCCTAGGGTTACCGCTTGGAGGCGGGTCCGCGGCCTGCCCGATTTCTGGAGTCACCACATGATTAGTGTCGTATGCTTTGAGCCGTGCCTAGAAAACGGTGGTGCTGGCGATAACGTCGCGACGAGTCCGTATCTTCGTTACCCACCCGCTAGCCCCGTAGTGCCAGCTACTACCAGGCCCACCCTAAGCCCCTCTCCTCGCTGGACGTGCCCTAACACAACCTGGGAAAGACATCTTGCCAGGTGCCGTGGCGAACCCACCAGCTGGGACACTCATGGCGAATTGGTTGTTTGAGTGGGGTCGTTGGATGGTGGGTCGGTTTCGGGTGGTGGCGTATTCATTCGTGGCAACCAGTATCCGAACGCCCATGCGCCACCGGCCAGGGCTGGGATCAGGCCCCAGAAGATCGCGAATAGCCTGAGTACGAGGCGCGCAGACTCCTCGACATCGTTCCCGTTTGATGCCCAAACGATTCCACGGGTGAGGAGGGCGAGGCCTGCCACGTGCAGTATGTAGGCTCCCGCGGCGAATGCGATCAGCCATCCAATGCGGGGTAGTATGCCGACACCCACCGAGGCCAGGACGAGGACGGAAAGCAGTACGAGCCCTGAGTGGAGAGTGAGTGAGTCGAGGGAGAAGGGCAGGAACTCGGTGTTGTAATCGATGAGAATTCGGGTGCCCAGTACCGAGAGCGAGGGAGTGTCACCGACTAGGTTCTTGGCGAGGGCTACCAGGGCGGTGTTGTATCGTTCGGCAAGGGTGAGCCACCAGAGAGGGACCAGCATCACCAGAATCAGGGCCCGGAACGCGAAGGACAGCAGTTTACCGTTGGGCAGCACCGGACAGCCTTCCCGCCCATAGCAGCCACATGATGATGGCCAGAAGGATGATGGCGGACTGCCAGACCAGGAGGTGGACTACGTCTAGGTATTCGGGGTAGGCCTCGCCAATCCAGAAAAGGCTAATGATCCGAACTAGGTTCACCGCCGTCAACACGACCACCCCTACCGCGACCCCAGCGAGCTTGGCCCGTTTTGACGCGGGGTAGGCGACCACGGCGCCAATGTAGAGGATGATGGGTCCGATGGCGGTGCATTCGGCCACGACGTTTGCGACGAAGTTGTCGGATATGAGCAGGCTGCCCGAGACGGTGGTGGAGCCGCCGAACAGATTGATCGCCTTGCTGGTCCAGGTTGCGGTCCACTCGGCGATGACATCGACCCAGCTACTTCCCAGGAAGCCGTAGTAGAGGGCGAGGGCGAGGCTCGCGCCGAGAATCAGCCACGACCATACCGTCCGAGGGCCGATAACCCCGGCCGATGCCGCGCCGTCAGGACCGGTGGCCACCAGATTGTTTGCGCTGTCTGGGATATCGTGGTTTTGGGGGTCCATTAATGTGCCTGGCTGCCCATTATAGACTCCTTCACCTACGTTGACACACCAACGATGATGCCAGCTCTCTCGTCCGACCTGCCTCACGATTGGTGTCGTTCGGACAGCAGCGGTATACTCCCACGCATGCCGGGGCGAGGTTCACCGTGGGCCACCCAGGAAGAGTCGTCCATGTGCCGGGCATTCGCGTCTCGCTTAGGACATTTTCACGGCAAAAACGTCAAATACGGGAGTCCCGAGGAAATGAGCGCACTAAGTGTGTTGGCAATCATTGGCGGGCCGATGGTTCGAGTTGATTCGTGGCCCGAGCGAGGGCAACTCGGCATAGAAGAAAAGGAAGCGGTGAACGCCGTGTTCGATGAATCCATCGCGACCGGGCGTCCGTTCGATTATGACGGACCTGTAGAGGAGGCATTCTGCGAGGAGTTTGCAGAGTTCATGGGCGGCGGGTACGTCGATGCCGTTAGCTCCGGCACAAGCGCCATCTACGTTGCCCTCAAAGCTCTCGACATACAGCCATTTACGGAAGTGGTTGTCGGCGCCTTGACCGATTCCGGTGGGATGATGCCTGTCCCTCTTCTCAACTGCATTCCGGTGATCGCCGATACAGCGCCTGGCAGGTTTACGCCTGGTCCAGAGGAGATCTCGGCGGTCATATCGCCCTTGACCAGCGCGATCATTGTCCCTCACATTGCTGGAGATCCAGCTGATATGGATGGTATCGCGAGAGTCGCGAGCCAACACGGGATACCGGTAATCGAGGACTGCGCTCAGGCCCATGGCGCCAGATTGAATGGGAAACTTGTAGGAACATTTGGAGACATCGCGGCGATTTCAACCATGTCTGGCAAGCACATGAATACCGGCGGCCAGGGAGGAGTCGTCTACACAAAGAGCGAGAATCTATTCGAGGCTTCCAGGCGAGCCTCGGACAGAGGGAAGCCGCTCTACATGGAGGATGGATCAACAAACCAGGTCGCCTCGTTCAATTTTAATCTCAACGATCTGGCGGCAGCGATCGGACGGGTGCAGCTAAGGAAACTGGAGGGGGTCGTTGCCCGCCGCCGCGATTTCATCAACAAGCTGACCGAAGGGTTCCACGACAACGACCTACAGGCGATCTCGATTGCGCCCTCAGTGCCAGGTGGAGAGTCCTCGTACTGGTGGTGGCCACTCAGGGTCAACACAGAGAGACTCACTTGCGATGTGACTACGTTCAGCGAAGCCTTGCTAGCCGAGGGAATCCCTGCCAATACAATTGGCTGGAATCTCATGCCGCACAAGATGGAGTGGTTCAAGAGCCGGCGAGTGTTCGGCTCTAGCGGATACCCCTGGAGTTCACCTCAATACGAGGGTGACCCAGACCAGCAGTTCCCGTGTCCGAACGCCACGTCCGCCGTGGCGGGCCACATCCAGTTGACGGTGAATGAAAGCTGGGGTGACCTCGAGATAGGCGACATCCTGACGGCGTTCAAGAAGGTGGAAAACGCCTATCTAAAGCAAGGGTAGGTAGGATTCGTGCCTACTAGGCAGCGTGGTTTCCGGCGCAGATAGTGTTGGTCTTAGCAGCGAAATTCACTGGCTGATTGTCCCGGACGCAGGTGCGCCCACCTGGGCCTTGCCTGGCTGTCTACTGGACCTGAGCGCCGGATCATCTTATCGGGAGGGCCAATATCATGACCCGTGACCCCAGCGAACAGGAGCGAAAGCCCGCGTATCAGGTCATAGACGACTCCCGTCCCAAGGGCACGTACCGTGGGGCGGTAGTCGGATGCGGGCGTATGGGCAGCACCATTGATGACGAGCATGTGGGGATGCCGCACTATCCGTGGCCGTGGGCGCATGCCCCGGCGATGATCGAGGCGGCAGGGGTGGATCTCGTCGCAGGGGTCGACCTCGATAGATGGAAGCTAGACGACTTTGGCACGCGCTGGGGAGTGAAGGCCCTATATGCCGACGTACGAGAGATGCTTGTAGAAGAGCGGCCCGAAATAGTCAGCGTCACAACCCGACCCGAGGAGCGACCTGACGTGGTCGCCGCTCTTGCCGAGGCGGGCGTGAAGGCCATATTTGCGACCAAACCCATGTGCCTAACACTCGCTCAGGCTGATGAGATGATTGAGGTATGTCGAACCAACGGCACCATTCTGGCCATGGCCTGCCACCTGAACTGGTACGCGCCTTACACGGCAGCCCTCCAACTTATCGAGCGCGGTGACATTGGTCCACTGCGCTCCATGGTCGGCAACACGACACACTCGCTTTCCAATATAGGCAGCCACACACTGGCGCTGTTTCGGATGTTCGCTGGTGCACAGGCCAGCTGGGTTTCGGGCCATATGGACGACGACGATCAGGCTCTCGGTGACGGTGACTTGGCAGGCTCGGGTTACGTTGTATACGAGAATGGCGTGCGGGTCTTCCTGAACTCCCATGTTCCAGCAAATACCTGGTCGTTGGAGTTCCTATGCGAGAGAGGCCGCGTTGTGTCGCGCAACCATCACGCCACGTTCGAGCTATGGATGGAGGAGACTGGAGAAAAAGGTCTTAGATACGACGTTCAGAAAATGTTCCCATATCCGTGGAGACCTCGCAGTTCGATGGTGGATGCCATAGAAGGTGTTGCTCGGTCCATCGAAGTAGGACAGGAAATTGTGGCCCCTGGGGAGTATGGACGCGAAGCGCTGGAGATCGCCATTGCGCTGCGCGAGTCCCATCGCCGAGGCGGGGTACGCGTCGACCTGCCGCTTGAGGATCGTAGCCTGGAATTGGGGGCGCGACCCTAGGGGAGCTCCAACGCCAAAGAACCCAGTGGCAGCTCGATGCCGAGCTGGACGAGTTGAGTGAGGAGGACGAGAGTCGCACGACGCTGATTCTGCGCTATACACTGGCCTACTCCAATGCCGACACAAACATTGCGTTGGCACGAGCCGTTTCGGCCACTTGGCCGAGAACATCGCCGGGATATCGAAGGGGCTGTTGTCGGCGGGCACATATGGGGAGATGAAGCGTCTCTTGGATTCTGTCGGGGAGTTGCCCGCTGCGGTATACTGATTGGCCTTAATGGAAATGGACATGGCGGGGAGGTGAGAATGGCCAGCCGAAACGGTATCGATCTGATGGCCCATTTGATGCGCCGCGCCGGGTTCGGTGCGAGCCGATCCGAGCTCGAACAGCTTTCGGCAACCCCTCATGAGACTGTAGTCGACCAGCTTCTGCGCCCAGAGGAGCAGCCCGAACTCGATAAGTTCGAGTTTTATCGCTACCACCCACAGGCGGAAAGCTCCTGGACGTACCTGCACGTCCAGATGGACTGGCTCCACACGATGCGAAATGGGAGCAGGCCACTGCAGGAAAAGATGGCCCTTTTCTGGCACCACGTATTTGCTACGGCGGCTTCCAAGGTAGGCCACAGCTACGTGCTGGCGGCACAGGTCAGGCTCTTCCAGCGACAGGGCATGGGCAACTACAAAGATCTGCTCCTCGAGCTAGCCAGGGATCCGGCCATGATCTTCTGGCTCGACAACCAGGAGAATCACAAGCGCGCTCCAAACGAAAATTGGGGACGTGAACTCCTGGAGCTATTCTCAATTGGGGTCGGCAACTACACGGAAAAGGACGTCTTTGAGGTGTCGCGGGCCTTTACCGGATGGTCGTTCCGCAGCAACGAGTCCTCCTGGCGTTGGGGTCAATTTGGCTGGAGCTTCGACTATCGGCCAGAGGACCACGATATTGGTGAGAAGACCTTCCTTGGTCACACAGGTCGGTTCAACGGCGAGGATATTATCGACATCATCGTGCAACAGCCCGCGTGCGCAAGGTTCATTGCCCGCCATTTGTACAGCTTCTTCGTGGCTGACGAGCCGCCGGTGCCTCGCTGGTCTATTGAAGCGCCTCGCGATCCAGAAGCGGTAGGCATGTTGGCAGAAAAGCTAATCGAGGCGAACTACGAGATGAAGCCAGTGCTCCATGCGCTATTCAACTCCGACTTCTTCAAGGAGGCGACGTTCCAAAAGATCAAAAACCCGGTCGAAGTAGTCGTAGGAACCCTGAAACTTACCGGTGACCTGGATGGCCCGGATCTCGGCTGGAAGACGATACCTCTAGAGTGCACCTATATGGGCCAGGACCTGCTCAATCCCCCCAGTGTCGAGGGTTGGCACACCGGTCGCGAGTGGATAAACAGCGGCGCGCTCGTACGGAGGGTCAACTTCGTGGCGGACTATGTGCGCGATACGAGCCATCCCGGGATCCAGGACATCGTGCGCCGCATAACATCTCATGGCCAGGCGATTACGGTGGAGGCCCTGGTGGACCGATGTCTCGATCTCATGGGCCCGGTCGAGGCCTCCGAGGAGACCCGGGCCAGCCTGATTACGAAGGCCGGCGGGGACGCCGAGGTTTCGTGGGAGAGTGACGAGCAGTACATAGATGTATCCCGAAAAATCGGTGAAATGCTGGCGTTGATCGCGGGGACGCGGGAATACCAGTTCGCGTAGCGTCAGTTAAGGAGCAGTCCTATGGGTACGACCGATAAAGACCCGGTGGTGGTCGTAGTTGAGCTCGGTGGCGGCAATGATTACCTGAACACCGTCATCCCATACACCGACCCCAACTACTATGACAATCGCAAGGCCCTCCGTGTTGAGGAGGATGAGGTTCTGAAGCTAGATAGCGAGTTGGGTCTCAACCCCAACATGGGCCCGATGAAGGACCTCTATGAAGCAGGTGACCTTGCCATCATTCACGGCGTTGGCTACGAAAATGCGTCTCGCTCACATTTCCGTTCCATGGACATTTGGCACACTTGCGAACCTGTTTCCGTGGCCGACGACGGCTGGATCGGGCGGGCCGAGCGCGAGATCGACCCCAAGGGCGAA
>JASLXL010000032.1 GCA_030740335.1 SAR202 cluster bacterium
ACCCGCACTGGCCAGGTACTCCGCCGCACCGTGGATCTCCGGGGTGTGGGAGGCCAACATCTCGTGCAGCGCGCTCTCTGCGGCGGCCATCTCCTTGGAGACCAGCTCCCGGATCTTGCTGCGGCATCCAGCTCCCATCGAGCCCCACTGGCCGGTGCGGTCCGCCTCGCGAACTGCCTCATCCAGGGCCTGCTCGATCTTACCCTTGACCAGCTCCCTCTCCTCGTCGGAGAGCTCATCCCAGCCATCGTGATCGTCCATCGGACCAGGCATACCGGGGCATGTGCACTGACCATCGCCGGGCTGACCTTCGCCATCACCGGGTTGACAGGTACCATCACACTGGCCGCCGCATTCGCCGCCGCCCTCGCCCTTCTCGTCCTGGATGTCGTCAGCGACCTCCTGGAGCTCAGCGAAGTACCACTCAGCGCTCATCTCCAGTGGGAGGCTAGCGATCTTAGCGGAGACTCTCTCATAGCGTCCGACGCGGACGTCGCCCATCTTGGCCTTATCCTCATCGGTCAGCTCCTTGAAAGCCACACCGGGGATGAGACCTCCCTCGGGAAGCTCCTCACGGGGAATCAGGCTGTTGATAGCCAGGTCGGTAGCGTAGTTCCAGATGATATGGGGATCGTGTCGGCGCGTGGTGGTGTGCTCGAAGATGAGGTGGAAGCACTCATGCTTCATCAGCCCCTTAACCTGCTTGGAGGTGAGGCCGGCCACAAACTTCGGGTTCCACCACATCTTAATGTCGCCGTCCTTGGCGAGCACCCCGGCGGTGGGGATGGAGTTCGTCTTAACCTTGGTTACCGTACGAAGGATTCGGCTGAAGAAGGGCTCCGACCACATCAGGCTGATGAGGTGGGGATCGAGCTCGAACGCTGCAGCAGTCGCGTCATCCACTGTTTCGGTGGGCGCGAGGTCGACTGAGGTTCCTGTGTCTTTGCTAGCCATTAGCTGTATCTCCTATCCACATATGAATAATACCATATGGGCTGCCGACTTACACTAGTTTGTCAGCAATATTAACTATTACCTGCCACACGTGCAGCAGTGATGATTCTTGGTGCAATTCCCATTAACTGACCAAACCTGCAGAGGCAGGGTGAAGAAGTCGAACACTACGCCCAGACCACACACACCGCCGGTCAGCAGGTAAAACAGGCCAACCCATGGTCGACCCAGGTAGAACTGATGGGCTCCGAACACGCCGAAGACAATCAGAAACATGTAAGACCAGAAGACTGATTTCCTCTCGACGTATGCCATGTCTAACCCCTTGATATTGTTGAACTATTTGGCACCCCGGGCAGGATTCGAACCTGCGACCGACGGCTTAGAAGGCCGTTGCTCTGTCCAGCTGAGCTACCGGGGCATGACATCTAACTGTTAGATCCGCCTGGGATCATACCCTCGTCGAACAGTGCCTCTCCTCGTGCGCCGCCCGGAGTTCCCCACGTATACACCGTACCACGCCCCTTGGTGAGCACACGCTGTTCGATGAAGACAGTGCCGGCTGGGAAGATGAGGCCTCCCTTAGGGTCATGCCATTTTTCAGAAAGTGTAATCATCTCTGTGTTTCCTAAGTGGTTGATATTGTTGAACAAAATGACCTTCAAGATGCCTAGCCTCTCGGCTCCAGACGGCCACCTCAGTGGCGCGAGCAGTGCATCTCAAAGGTTGTCCCCTCTTTAGACCTTGCGGGAGGCCTGAACCGCCGTAACGATCTTGGTTCCCAGGATTCCGTGAAGCTGCTTGATGTTCGGCAGGTTCTGCGTCTTCGAGCAGGAGTTCCACAGGCTGACCATCAGCTCTCCGGAGAGCGCCTCCGCGTAGCGTGCGACGTTCTTGGCCTGGCCGGCCTTCCACTTCGTATCCTTGCAGTTCTCAGCGATCTTCTCGATCAGGGCCGAGTGACCGGAGGCGTTGAGCTCCCCGATGCGGTCCTCGATCTCATCGTAGCGATCCAGGATGTCCTCAGCCGAGAGGACCAACTCGTAGTTCTCGACGAAGTCCGTCAAGGCGATCGCCGCCTCAGTACCAACGAAGCCGGTGGCCAGGGCGTAGAACCCATCAGGCCGGCTGCCAGCCACGGTGGCCGGAGCCATCCCAGCGTGCTTGTAAGTGGTGTCCAACCGGTGCCAGGAGGCGGGGTTGGGAGCGACCGTACCAGGCTCGACCTGGGTGGGGTCCACTCGGAGGTGGGCAGGGTTCTGACGAATGAAGTCCACCAGGACCTCATCGATCCCCTCGTCGTTGGCCCAGATGATCCAGTCCTCAGAGGTGGGGATGATGTCACACACCCAGAAGCGCCGAAGCAGGGCCGGGTCCATCTCGTTGACGTCGTACTCCGCGCCGGCATTGACTGCCGCCACGATGCGAGTCTCAGGGTGGAGTCGGTAGGGGACGCCATTCTTGTCGTTCCCCAGCTCTCGGTCCAGGACCAGCTGGAAGGCCGACTGCTGAACGCCCGGCAGGGCTCGATTCATCTCGTCCAACATCAGGACGACCGGCTCGGAGCAGGCCCTCATGAACCAGGACGGCATGCAAAAGGTCATCACGCCGGTCTCCTTCATACCCTCGATATCGGGGTAGCCGCCGACGTCTCCTTCGGACATCACGCTGAGACGGACGTCGATGAAGGGCTTGGCTTCTTCGTCGGCGATAGCCTTACCGAGGAAGGACTTGCCGACCCCAGTGGGTCCGCGCATGAGAATCGCCATCTCCGGGGGGAGCTTTGAGGCGACCAGTTGAAAGGTTTTGATATCCATCTTTTTCTAATTCCCTTGGCTTGGGGGTTGATTCACGGGAGGTTTGTTTGTCCTCCCCACATATGAATAATACCACATGGGGGCTGCTCTTGCACACGTTTGTATTATTTTATTTGTGTTGCAACCCCTTGATATCATTACAGTTTTTGGATCATCTCTTCGGCCTTCTCCTTCTGCGAGTTGCCGTATACCATCAGCCAGTCCACCAGGGCCCGAAGTCCCATGTGCAGGTACTCTGGGGTGTACTCTTCCAGGTTGTCGTTCAGCCAGAGCACGTTGTTCCAGCACGACGCATCCTGTCGCTCCTCCGGAACAGTGGTGTGCTGGGAGTCGAGGATCCGGTGCAGCGCACCCGTCACTGAGAGCGGGAGACTCACGCAGTCGTCGCAGTCGTGTGTCATTCCACGGCCTCCATGGAGCGCAGCTTCTTGCACCGGATCCGGTAGGCGGTGTCACCGAAGAGCACCATCGCCCACTCGTTGGTGGGTGGATCCAGTAGAATTCCGAATGACCCACTGGGAATCACGCGCGCCACCACGTAGTTCTCCGAGTACACCTCGGTGTCGTTGACCAGCTTGACCATCCCACCCAGTGGGAGGTTGTAGGTCGACTTGGTGCGTCGCTGGACGCCGGGCACCGACTTTCCGCTGCGCACGGCCTGAGCCGTCTCGTTGTCCGCCCATCGCCGGGCGCCGACCGAGGGCAGCCGCTCCTTGATGCTCTTCTTCAGATCGCGTCCGGCCAGCTTCGCCTGACGCCTCTCCTCGATTCGCTTCTTGTGCTCTGCCTCGTACGCTTCTAGCTCTGTGCTGTCTCCTGTGCGCTCCGCCTCCTTCTGCAGTTCCTCGATGCGTCCGAGTCGGTGCAGACGCATCTGCTCTCGCGCATCTTTGATTTTGTCTTTCCAGGTGGGTGTCGGATTATGGGATTCGTCGGGCATGCATGTCCTCCTACGTTTCTATAATACCACGCCACCCCCGAACTTGCACCCGTTGGATCCAAGTGGCAGCATTATGTCGAACAGATCAACCCTAAATATCACAAATCCCCGGTAGGGGCGGTTACTGGGAGGGAGGACGTCAACCCCGACCGCTCACCTGATTTATAATCACACTGCACGCCGCCGCTGCCGGACGCCCGACGAGCTCAGTATCTGTTCGGCATAATGCCGTCTATAGTCACACGGGAGTGAAACGCATCGAGTGCCTCCTGAAATCCACAACAACCTCTAATCAAATAGTAGCCTCGGTGCGCGGAATGTACAGGAAAAGCGTGCAGACACCGGGCCATAACGCCGCGGGGTTCAACGGCCGACGGCTGGGATAGCGTCGTTTTCTCCCGATCGGGTGCCGCCGAAACGACACGCCGTCCCAGTCTTGGGAGGTGACCCATCACCAAACGGGCCTACCAGGTGGCGCGGTGCCTGCACATAATATAGTACACAGCGCAGCGGCAGTGTACACCCCGGGCCCAGAGATTTGTGTCGGCGTATGTAAAACGGGGCCGGGCGTGGTATGATTATAGTGTAGGAAGGAGATGAGCGTGAGAGACCCCCCACAGTAGAGACAGATAGAGCCCGGGAGGGACGCGTGCTGTAGTCAGCGCTGTCAGCGACGGTGTCTGGTTTTGCGCGCCCTCGAGTGGGCGTCTGCGACTCAGATTGTACGATCGAGTCGGAGGGTGGTATAAGGCTGGGAGTCAAGTTAGGCTCCCTTTTTTTATGCTGACGACGACCTGCTGCTGTCATCGATCGTGGGTAGGCAGCTCCATCGACCGTCCGCTGTGGTCACCTGGCCACTGCCTCCCTTTCGTGGCCGAACATTGGGGCTGCCGCGATCTTGCTTAACCCAAAAGCCTATTCGCGGCAGTTAGAGCGGTCGCTCCCTGATCAGACCTACAACCGTGATCACATCCTCGGTGTGCTCGTCAGCTATCTCTGTGTAGCTACATCCCAGCAGGACCTTCAGCATCTTGGCGACGTGGGCGTGGGGGTTGCGGCCCTTTGGGTGTCTGGGGGATGGAGGTAGCTTGCCCTTCAGGTGATCTGCTGCCTCGTCTATCACCGCCTTCACTCTCTTCCTGTTGTCGTTGTTCACTGTTTTCTACTATTATCTACGGGCGAGATGCATCTTCGGGGTGACTCGGATCTCGTCGGCGGCCTCAACGCTCACTGTCGCA
>JASLXL010000033.1 GCA_030740335.1 SAR202 cluster bacterium
GGAACGCTTACGGAGGCGATTTCGGATACCCGGTCACTGCCCCCGAGGACAATTCGTACTCGGACCCCGCCATTTCAGGTGGTGGCCAGGGCCATCTGCAAATTACCCACGCGATGGGCATGGCATTCTGGGTAACCGAATTGAGGGCGACCCAGGTATTCGCGATGATGGAGAACTTCGATTTGGCGGTCGACCTGGTGGATGCGATTAGCTATCGTCTGGAAAATGGAGCGATCGGCACGATGGGGGCCACAGGCAGCATACAGCCGGGGCAGCCCCCGGACCAGTGCATAAAATACCATGGGACGAAGGGATTCGTGCGGCAGGACCTGGCCAACGGTAGCCTGGATATCCACTACAACGACGGCACCTCCGATACGCACACTGACCTGTCTAGGGAGGATCTGTACCCGGCTCACATGCCATCACGCTCATTTACGGACCTGGTACTGGACGGTGGCATCAATGCCGCCCCTGCCAAGTTCGGCGCCTATACCGTCGAGTTCCTTGACGCTGCGTATACCTCCGCAGCATCCGGACAGGCGGTGAGTATCAGCCAGGAAGGATGCTAGCATGAAGCAACAACCGTTCGTCGACGCCCATGTGCACTTCTACGATATGCAGCATCCTGAATTGATCTATGGAGACTGGCAACTAGGCGTGCCCCACCCGATGCTGGGCATGAAGCTCCAAAGGTTGGCCAAACGCAACTATCTTGCCGAGAACTATATCGCCGAGACGCGTGCCTCCAACGTAGTCAAGGCAGTGCATGTTCAGGCTGCGATTGGCAGCAAGGACCCGGTCAAGGAGACCGAATGGCTACAGGCTGCGGCCGATCGCACGGGATATCCCCATGGTATCGTGGCCTACGCCGACCTAAGGGACAGCAATGTCGAAGAGGTCCTCGAAGGGCACTGCCGGTACGCGAACATGCGTGGCATACGGGATTTTTCCCATGGGGACTACCTGATCGAGCCGGATTTTTGGCGCGGCTTCGAGTTGATGGAGAAGTACAACCTGGTTTCCAGCATCAGCGCCCAGTGGCCGGACATGGTCAAGCTGCGTGACCTCGCAGGCAAGTTTCCCAACGTACAGATTGTCATCGACCACACCGGTGCGCCACAGGAACGAACCGTGGAGTATTTCGCCAAATGGCGTGAGGGCATGTCGAACCTGGCAGAGGCCGACAATATCGTGTGCAAAATTTCCGGGCTGGCGATGACCGACAACGATTGGACGGTGGATAGCATCCGGCCCTATGTGCTCCACTGCATCGAGGCATTTGGCCCTGATCGCTGCATCTTCGCCACCAATTGGCCCGTCGACTGGCTATGGAGCTCTTACGGCAAGGTGGTCGACGCCTACCTGGAGATTACCGGTGAATTCAGCGACGCCGAGCGAACTGCAATGTTCTCTGGCAACTCCGAACGGTTGTACCGGATCTGAAGACGCAACCTGGCATAGGGGACTCAATGGCGCGCGGCCAACATGTATATCCGCTATCGGCGGTGCGTGATCTAGCATCGCGTGCTCAGGGGCTCGCTCAGCACTCAAATGGGACCCCAAATCGGCAAGACGTTCTTGAGGCGGTCCAGAGAGTCGCCTGGCTCCAGATTGACACCTTGCAGGTAGTGCGGCGCAGCCAGGAACTGGTGCTCTGGAGCCGTCTCGGGGCCTACGACCCGGACGATCTCGCTCGGCTCGCCTATGACGGACAGGATCGCCATCTGTTCGAGGGATGGCAGCATGCCGCCTGTTTCCTACCCCTTGCTGACTACCGTTTTCAGCTTCCTGCTAAGAGAGTCAATCGAAGTAGTTGGGGCAGAATGGGGAGCGCCAAGAACCGAGAGCTTGTGAAAGCGGTGCTCGCAAGGATCGAGCGCGAAGGACCGATGCGAGCCGGAGACTTCGATTACGACGGGCCTCGCAGAGGGAGCTGGTGGGATTGGAAACCGGCCAAGCGCGCCCTTGAGTTCTTAGTAAACCGTGGCGAGCTGATGGTCTCGTCCAGGGTCAATTTTCAGCGAGTGTACGATCTTACCGACCGGGTTCTGCCGGACTGGACGGATATTCAGGAACCAACGCAGAAGGAGACCGTGAGACACCTTCTTGAGCGTTCGATACTGGCACTTGGCGTCTGCCGTCTGGCCCAGATTCCTGACTACGCCCATTTGAAACATCGCGAAGCCGGGCCCGTTCTGGATCGAATGTTGAAAGACGGCATGATAGTCCCGGTCATGGCCGTTTTGGGCGACGAGACCACGGGCGAACTTATGGTCCACAGGGACAATATGCCAGCTCTGGAGAGTGCCTCTGACGGCGAACTGCAGAGTCTCGGCACCACGTTCCTCAGTCCATTCGACAGCCTCTTGTGGGCGAAAGGACGAGATGAAGACCTCTGGTCTTTCCGCAGCATACTGGAGGCGTATAAGCCAGAGCCTACCAGGATATGGGGTTACTTCTGTATGCCTATACTCGATCAAGGCGACCTGATTGGACGCTTCGATCCGGTGCTGGATCGTCGCACCGGGACCCTTCGTCTGAAGGCTCTGTACCTGGAAGACCACGTAGACCCGGATGAGGCCTTGTTGACGCGACTCGCGGGCGCCATGCGCGACTTCATGAAGTTTCACTCGGCGATAGACCTCGTGATAGATCGTAGCGTCCCCGATGGGTTAGGAGCCGGGCTAGAGCGAACGCTGTAACCCCGGTGTGTCCTGAGTGAGAGGAGGAGTCTTGTGATCGATCTGTCGAAGTATCGCATCATTGACCTGTCCCACGAGCTGATTCCGGGAGAGCGCAAGCTGGATGGCCGTTATCTCCACGGGGAACCCTTCTATGGCCGTCCGGTTGAGGTCCAGGAGATGATTGCGTATAACGCCCGGATGCACTTTATCCAAAGCGAGACCCACAACGGGACCCACGTCGAGGCTCCATACAAGTACGCGGATGACGGTGCTGACATAGCGTCGATGCCCATTGAGTCGTACATGGGAGAGGCGGTGGTGTGCGATTTCGCGCACAAGGGGGATGGCGAGGCGGTATTGCCCGAGGACCTTCGTAAAGCAGGGGTAAAGAGTGGCGACATTGTGCTGATCCGCGGCGGTGATCAAGATGAGGAACCCTATCTCACTTTCGAGGCGATCGACTGGCTAATCGATGCTGAAATAGGGGCTATTGGCATCGAGGGAGTACGCCACTCACCCCCCGGCACGCCTTTCGGCAAAGAGGACGGCGACGGTAGACTGTTGCTGGCTGGTATCGCTTTTCTGGACGCGCTGACCGGACTTCATAAGATAAAAAAACAGCGAGTGTTCCTCATAGCCTTGCCGGTAAAAATGCAACGCGTCACCGCTTCTTGGGCAAGGGCCATCGTGCTGGAGGAGCTGTAGTACTGCATAAGGAATCCGGGATCCGATTTGACGAATATCGTGGTGATTATGGCCTCCGCTGTTACCGATCTGGGGATCGCGATGGACGCGATTCGACTGGGCGCCTACGACTATATTACCAAGCCGTTCAACGTAGATGACATGCTGGTGAAGGTCCAGAGTGCCGTCGAGCGTCATCGATTGGTGACAGAGAACGCTGAGTATCAGAGAGACCTGGAGCGTGTCGTCCAGGAGAGGACGGCGGCTCTCGAAAGGCGCATGGGCGAGCTTACGGCCCTCAACAGGATGTACCGGCAGTATCTGGAGGACTACCTGAGCATCGATGCCAAACTCGCCTCGATTTCAAAGTCTTTCCTGGAGTTGGCAGGCCAGCTTCAGTCCTTGACTGAAGAGAAGGATCTCCGTCGCTCTGGCGACGGCGCCACTCTACAGGCCCAGTCCTCAGCCGGGTAGGACTACCTCTGAGACATCGAGTATGTATATTTGGCGCAGCCCTCGTGTACAGAGTCGATGCTGATCGACCTGCCGTCTGGGGACCACCGTGGATGCAGGTCACATCGGATGTCGCCGGTGAATCTATCGGCCGCGTGGAATGCCCCTAGCTCTACGCGTGTACCGCTTGCGGCGTTGAACAGGAATAGTTGTTGGAGCCGGTCCGGGCCGAGGGGATAGGTATCGCAGACCATCCATCGCTTGTCCGGCGAGAACGAATTGTGTCCGTCTGAAGGCAACACGCCCGGTCCCTCCGGTGTGCCTCCGGGCTCGCCTTCGACGATCTCCATGAACGACATATCGCCGCCCACTTCGGTAGACATCGTGAGCGTGTGCGGATCACTCCATGCGAAGTGAGATCTGCTGTACTCGAAGCCTATCTGGTTGCGAAGGTCACTGCCGTCTGGGTTGATGCACCAGACCGAAGTCAGGTGATTTTGCGGTCCAGGCAGCTTGATGCGGCAGAAGAACATCAGGCGTGAGCCGACGGTGTTGAAGGCGATATGATTGAACCATGCGATGCCCGCCCTCACTCATCTGGTAGTCGCTCGCTCTGATGACCTCAGCGATGGAGATGACCAGCCGGAAACGACCACTGTAGAAGTCGAGCAGGAACAGTCCGTAGTCCTCCGGGAACGGGTCGATCTGAGCCGAATCGATGTCGTTGGCGTAGCCGACCACCGGTCTGCAGTGGGCCATCCGAGCGAAGTCCAGGCCCATTCCCGTGTGTTTCGATCCGGCGATACCGCTGCGATTGCGCCGTCTATGGTTCTCCTCGCTCCTGTGGTCGGGTGGACGGCTCGTGCCACGACGCGACCGTTTTCCCAGTCGTTGTAGGTGATCTCCTCATCCGACCCATTGCCTACCCAGTGCATCATCGCGCCCTGTTGCAAGTTGAAGGCAGACGTCTCATCCACGGACTTGAACTCACCGGAACTGCGGTTGACCGTCCCAACGGTGGCGGAGTCTCCGACCACGGGGCGATGCTCATGGAAGTCTGTCTCAAGCGCGAGATGAAGCTGTCCGGTGCGGTCCCAAGGGTTAATGCATAGTAGCCAAAGAAGTGGGCTTCGGGCCGCTAGACAGGCGAGTAATCGGTTGGATCACCGGATCGCCTTTCTCTCGACATTTATCGGACGGGCTATCTCACGGAATCTTTCGCAAGGGCGATCGCGCCCAGGACTCCGGCTCGGTCCCCGAGGGCAGGTGGTACGACATAGCTGTCGATGTCGTCTACAAGGGCCGACGCCTGTACGTAGTTGGCGAGCTGTGCGAGCAGTTTCTGTCGCACCAATGGAAACAAGATAGAACGTCTCATCACGCCCCCGCCTATGACGATGCGATGGGGCGATAGAGTGAAAACGATATTGGCCAACCCTGCAGCTAGGTATTGAGCTTCCAGTTCCCAGGCCAGATGATCGTCCGGAAGCTCCTCCGGCGGGACATCCCACCGCTGCTGAATAGCCGGGCCGCAGGCAAGGCCCTCGAGGCAGTCACCGTGATAAGGGCAGTGTCCCTGATAGCCGTCGTTGGGGTCGCGTGGCACCCTCATATGGCCCATCTCTGGATGCACCAATCCGTGCATCGGTCTGCCTTCGACCAATGCACCGCCGCCGATGCCCGTGCCGACCGTAATGTATACAAAAGTGTCGAGCCCGACGACGTGGCCCCACCTGTGCTCTGCAAGAGCCGTCGCGTTGACGTCGGTGTCCCAGCCCACTGGCACCGCTAGCTCGCGACTGATGTACCCCACGACATCGACGCCGCCCCAGCCGGGCTTGGGAGTAGTCGTTATGTACCCGTACGTCGTTGACGACCGGTCGAGATCCACTGGTCCGAAGGAGGCAATCCCCACAGCGGAAACTGGGCCCTCCGAACGGAAATATTCGACGGCACGGCTCAGGGTTTCGGTCGGTGTTGTCGTGGCGAATCTGATCTCGGAAACGATGTCGGTAGGACCATCGCCGATAGCGCAGACGAAGCTCGTTCCGCCACACTCGATTCCGCCGAACAGGTTCATATGTCACTCATCTGGCAGATACCCCGCTAGGCCCCCTGCGTGAACAGCGACCCGAGCTCCGCCAGCTCGCCGACAAGCTCGTCGTAGTCTATGCGATCAATGGGCAAGTCTACCGTCCGACGTCGGCAGCTCGAAAGGATAATTGCTGACGCCAGCTCCAGGGATTTTGTCCCTTCATGACCCGTCACCGCTGGCTCGCGCCCCTCGCCGATCGCCAGGGCGAAGTCGTCGATCGCGTCCTGGTGATCGGCACTGGTGATGGGCACATCAAGCGCCGAGCTTGTGAGGGTGGGTTTTGCAAAGGGGTTGCCACGCTCACGCTGAGAAAATTCCAGCAAACCTACCTCAGGTTCATAGACGGTGATGTAGTCGTCGGTGATTACGATGCCGCGCCTCTCGCCCCAGAACTCCATACGGGTGTCGGAAGGCGTCTGGACGGTGTTGCAGTGGATGTAACCCTGGGCGCCGTTGGCGTACTCGACAAGGGCGGATGCTGAGTCCTCCACCTCGATATCGTGCATTAGTGTGCCAGCTTGCCCCATGACGCTCACCGGCATTCCACCGAGCCACTGGAATAGGTCGAGATAGTGGACACCCTGGTTGAACAGCGCGCCGCCGCCCTCGCCCTTCCAGGTGCCGCGCCACGGCGCAGAATCGTAATAGCTCTGGGCTCTAAAGGAAGCCATCATGATCGATGTCCGGTACAGCTTCCCCAGGTAGCCTTCGTCGATCAACTGCTTGACGCGGATGGCGTCCGGGCGCAGCCGGTTCTGGTATACAACGCCCAGTGTCCGGCCTGCGGCGCTAGCCGCTTCGACCATTTCGTCCGACTCGGCAGGTGACGCCGCGAGAGGCTTTTCGGTCAGTACGTGCTTGCCGGCTTTGAAGGCCTGCAACGCGATGTTGCGGTGTGTGGGGTGGGGCGTAGCGATGGTGATAGCGTCGATGTCGGGATCGCCCAGGAGTGCCTCGAGGTCGGAATAGTGTTTCGTGCCCAGTTCAACCGCCTGTTCGGCCGCCGCATCCTGGTTCATGTCGTGGATGCCTACCAGCTTTGCGTGAGGCGATGCAGTCACCTCTGCGACGTGCTTTTGACCAATCACGCCTGATGGCCCAACTACTCCAAGACCTACTGTGTCCAAGCTCGTTCCTCCCACTCCGTTTATGGGCGCCCCAGCGCGCTTCTAATCTCTTTGACGACGCGGGGGACGCCTGTCATTGGGTCGTCGTCTTCCTCGAATTCGATGTTCAGGAAGCCGCGGTAGTCAGCGGCCCGCAGCGTTGAAACGACCTGCGTCACGTCCACGCGCTTCGGTCCGTCCGGCGTCCGCATCGAGACCTTGTGATGAGCAGTTACAGATAGCGCGGCGACCCTTCTCATGCCTTCGTAGGGGTCCACGTCGGGGTCCAGCCCGTAGTTCCCTGTGTCCAGATTGACTTGAAGCCATGGCGAGTCGACTGCTTCGATGAGAGCGATCACCTGCGCCGAGGTCGTGGTGATGCCTCCATGGTTCTCAAGCGCCATGACAACACCGGCCTCTTCGGCAACGGGGACGCACTCCTTTAGCGCGGCCACGGCCCAGTCGAATGCCTCATCGTCGGTGTGACCTTCAGGGGTGATGCCGGCGAACACGCGCAGTTCCGGTGCACCCAACTCTCTGGCGTGCCCCAGCCACTCCTTTACCATGTTCACCTCGGTTGCTCGCTCTTCGTCTGAGGCAAGGGTGAGCTTGCTGCCAACCGCGGCGCCTGACACGCTAACCCCGCGCAGCATGCAGTGCCGCTTCAAGGAGTGCAGGTAGGCCGCGTCGGTGGTCGGGAAGTAATAGGAGGTCAACTCGACGCCTTCAACGCCAAGGTCGGACGCTATGTCGACGAACTTCTCAAGGCTCATCTCGCCCGAGGTGAGATATTTCCGATACGAGTACGCACAGCAGCCTATCTTCATATGCAGTCTCCTGGGTGGTCGACTAGTCCCGACCCAACTCATGGAATAGGGCCGAGTAGTAGCGCATGAAGGTGTCGGGTTCACTGCTCTCTTCCGCGATTTCGGCGAGGCAGTAGCCTTTGTAGCCGGACTGCCCAAGCAGTCCGAACAACTCTCGGTACGGGTAGTTCCGGTCCCAGATGTTGTTGATATGCACCGACATTAGCCACGGCAGCAGCAACTCGAAATACTCTCTCACGGAGCCGTCCACCACGTCCGTCGGGTTGGAGTTCCAGCATACGCCGACACTTGGGTGGTCGGCCGCTTCCATGACGGTCTTGATATAGGGTGGATGCTGTGTGGGACGGCCGTGGACCTCCAGCCAGATGCCAACGCCGGTTCCTTCGGCGTGCTCACCGCAGCGTTTTAGGGCGTGGCCGATCTGTTCCAGGGTCTGCTCCACCGGGATCCCGTTGTCTACCTGCAGGCCGTTTGGGCGAACCTTGACGCCGACTGCGCCGATATCGACGGCGAGGTCGACGAACTGATTGGTCGTCTCGACGTTGGCGTCGACCTCCGCAGCGTCGGTCGAGTGGTACTCGCACGTGGAACCGAGGCTGATCTGCCCTAGACCAGAGTTCTGACAGCGAGCCTTGATCGCCGCCCTCTCGGATGCCGTGAGAGATGGCTCGATGCCGTGGGCGTGAGTTGTGCGGAACTCGGCGGCCCCGAAGCCGTGGGCCTCACACCGCTCTATAATGGTTTCCAGGTCCCAGCCCTGTGCCAGGTTGTATGTCACAAGTCCAAGTTTTTGGCTCACGTTATCTCCCTTGATGGCTCACCGTTGAGCCAGCAGAATGCTATCACGTCGGATGTTGAATCCGCCATCCCCATGATATAGATTGAGTGCGCCTGACTCGACCCCAGATAGGAGACGCAAATGACGGGCCGAACGCCGGTAGTGCGACCCCCTGCAGAGCTGGTGGAGTCGTTCCACGAATTTGGCACATCGACCATTAGCTCCGCCCTTCGCGAGGAGTGCGGCATTCTCAAGTCGTTTATGGTCGGACCGGTGGCCCATACGCCTGGATTGAAGACGGTAGGCACCGCCACGACCGTCGCATTCCTACCACGGCGTGAGGACATCCCGCAACCCAGTTCTGTGCGATCCGGAGGGATGCACGAGATACTGAACATTGCAGAGGAGGCGTACCGACTAGGGTTACTCTGCATTCCTCACGCCTGGCGTCACATGATTGGAGTGGCGGCTGAGGTTCACCTGGCGGTCGTAGCTCCGAATATGCCATATACCGAGTATCCCATGGCCTTTCCCGACTCGCCGCTGATATCCAGGCTGCTCACACCACGCTTGGAGGTATCATCGGATGGCACTATCGAGGTTCCACAGCGACCGGGCCTCGGTTTCGAACTAGACGAGGACACAGTGGCACGTTATCGAGAGGATTCGTACTAGGGAGTCGGAACACCCTCACCATAATCTTCTCCTTCAAGGGAGAGGAGATGAGCTAGCCAGATCTGGCAGGAGATGGCAACAAGGAGCGAACATGGCAGACTACAAGCCGGTTGACATATCCGCTGTAAGCAACGCACCACTGTCCTTGCTCGGCGAGGACTCGGGGGCCGTGGCTGGCCTGCAATTGTTCAGAGGGCTGCCGTTCGTCGTAGGGGGAGACGGTGACGACTCGCTGATCTCACTTGGTGCCGGTGGCAGCGTCTCGATTCCCCTGGGCTCGGCGGCTCGCCGGGTCATATTCGCTCACCGTTTGATGGAAACGAAGGTCCCGCAAGGGGGCCCCCTGGGCGTTGAGGTGGCGGACTACGTGTTCCACTACGCCGGTGGGGATGATGAGCGTGTCACCATACGCGAACGCTTCGAGATCGCCGCAATTCCTGGCCCAGGTGACATACCCGGCGTTCCGGGCTCACCATACCTCGCAGCTACTGACTCGACGGCCGAGCTGATGCACAGACACGAAGGGCCGTGGGACGGTACGGGGCGCAGGCAGACCGAAGCAGGCCACGTCATGTCTCGCTGGTATTACCTTTGGGCGTTCGAAAGCCCTAATCCCGAGCGCGTTATTGAGTCCGTGGAAATCGTGCCCAGAGGTCCGTCATTTGTCATAGCTGCGGTCACTCTGGGACATGCTGACGAGCATCCATTTGCCAGAGAGGGCAGACGACCAGCCCGGATCGTGCTCAATGATTCGGCCGACGCGGCCCGTCCGTTTGACCTGGACGTTGAGGTCGACCGTGGAGATGCCACATATGTACATCCGTTGCCTGAGGGCGGTGCAGATGACTTCGTCGCTGACTCATTCAAGGGTTACGGCCAGGAGCAGAATGTCGCTTCGAGTCCGGCCTACGTCGAGGTATCGGCGGTACCCTCCGCTACCGTATCGGTGAAGCAAGGGGACGAGGAGTTAGGGTCGGTGCGATGGGGCGACGTGGTCGACAAAGGATCGGTAAATGCCGGCCGGGTTAGCGTATCGCTAGCCGATCCCGGCAAGAATTGGGTTCATGTCACCGTGCTCGACGACGACACAGGCAAGCCCGTACCGTGCCGCGTCCATTTCCGCTCTCCCGATGGCATCCCATTCCAGCCCCACGGACACCACAACCAGGTCAACTCCAACCTGGATACCTGGCACATCGATGTCGGTGGCGACGTGCGACTGGGTCAGATCACGTACGCCTACATCGACGGCACCTCCCAGGGCTGGTTGCCCCGCGGCGAGGTCCTGGTCGATGTTGCACGTGGGTTCGAGTACGAGCCGCTACGTGAAAGTATCACGATCGCCCCCGGCCAGAGGGAGCTGACACTGAGGCTCAAGCGATGGACCGACATGAACGCAAAGGGCTGGTATAGTGGCGACTCCCACGTGCATTTCCTGTCGTCTCAGGGCGCCCACACCGAGTCGATGGCCGAGGATCTGAACGTAGTGAACCTGCTTCAATCACAGTGGGGCAGCCTGTTCACCAACACCGAGGACTTCACTGGAGAGCCCAGCGTTTCACGAGTGGGTGACAACATCGTGTATGTCTCTCAGGAGAACCGGCAGCATTTCATGGGACATATGATTTTGTGGGGGCTGAAGAAGCCCATCATGCCCTGGTGCTCCGACGGACTGGGCGAGGCTGAAATCGGCGGTACCATGGAGGTTACCCTTAGCGACTGGGCAGACCAGGCCCACGAGCAGGGTGGATACGTTGTGAATCCACATTTTCCGAACCCTAACGGTGAGCCTGCCGCCCTGGTCGCAACGGGTCGCCTGGACGCGGTCGAGATGATCCGTCAGGCCCAATTCAACCACGACGAGTATTATCGCTATCTAAGCTGCGGATACCGGCTGCCCCTTGTGGGCGGC
The DNA here is from genome assembly GCA_030740335.1 of SAR202 cluster bacterium. Next base: position 11,218 of record JASLXL010000033.1, read on the forward strand.
ACTGACAAAATGTCCGCCGACATCCCCGTGGGCCTGTACCGGACCTATGCAAATGTGGGGAATGATCAAGAGTTCACCTACGACAACTGGTGCCAGAGTGTCGTGCGTGGTCGCACATTCCTGAGCGGGGGCCCGATCATCCACCTATCCGTGGACGGCCATGAGATCGGCGACACAGTGAAGCTATCTGGCCCAGCCACAGTCGAGGTGGAGGCGTGGTCGGAGAGTGTCTTGCCGTTGGGCACGCTTCAGATCGTGCAAAATGGTCGTGTCGTGTCGTCCGCCGAATCCGCTGGTGGCACTCGGCGTCTGGAACTGAAGGAGAAGCTTAAGGTTGACGGTCACACCTGGATAGCGGCGCGAACCGGAGGGCCGGGCTACTACGGTACGGCGCACCTGGATGTGTGGAGTCGTGGAGTATTTGCCCACACGTCGCCAATCTACGTATCCAGCGGAGGCGACTGGGAGATGTATGACCGGGAGACCGCGCAGTACATGCTCACCATGATTGAGGGCGACCTGTCATACATTCGCAAGGGCTCCGGGCAGCACACCCACGGCAATGTCACCCATCACCACGGCGAGGACGACCACATGGCGTACCTGGAGCGGCCTTTCCAGCAGGCGCAGGCGGCCGTCCAGGAGAGGATGCGCCGGGGCCGCTAGGCTTGGTCTACGGCGAATCTGACCTCCAGTTCGTTGTAATTCTGCAGGCCTATGACCTTCTCGAACTCCGAGAAGGTCGACATTGCGTCGTAGCCGTCTGTGGTGCCGGTCTTTTTCAGGTGACCGGCCACCTCCTGAATTGCCCTGGTCGCCGCGAACAGTCCTGACAGAGGGTAGACCACCATGTCATACCCCAGCCGTTCCAACTCCGGCGCGGATAGGAACGGAGTCTTTCCTCCCTCCACCATGTTGGCGAACACCGGCGTATCGAAGGAACTGGTCACGATCCTCATCTGTTCAATGTTTTGGGGCGCCTCGACGAAGACTACGTCGGCCCCGGCCTCCGAGTAGGCTCGGCCTCGTTTGATCGCCTCGTCGAACCCTTCAGGCGCGATGGCATCCGTCCGAGCGATGATTACGAGGTCGTGATCCTTTCTGGCATAGGCAGCCGCCCTGATCTTCT
>JASLXL010000034.1 GCA_030740335.1 SAR202 cluster bacterium
CTTCTGGTTTCGCTTTCGGCTAAATAAGCTATGTGACGCATTAGCCAGACTCTTTGCCGATGTCCCGATCAGGTTCTGAGTATAAGAAATAAGGAGCCGTTCCAGCGCGCCGGAACCGCATATTCAATTGCTAGTCTTCCAGCTTTCTTCCTCGCCCCGTGAAGAAATCTCCCAGGTCAACCTCTCTGTTGTAGCGCTACTTTGCTCTAATGGTTCCATTCCGCCTTGCATGAGCCTGCCTCTGGGGCAGTATAGGCTAGGGGGAGCAATGGGATGGAGCAGAGGTTAGCCGCGGCTGTCACCTACCAGACCGAGAAGACTTCGGCGTTGGCAAATCTCAGCACGATCTCCCTGCCTTCCACCGGAGCCAGCGTTTTTCCACGCCACCGAAAGACGTGGTCCAGGGAATCCTGGGTTAGCGGAACGCAGTCTGATATATCCATATCGGGCACCGGACGTCCGTGGACGTATACTCCGGCAACCACCGATCCCCCGGAGGCGTCCGCATTAACGTGGAGTTCCGGCCCGATTGCACGTGGCTTCATCCGCAGTTCGCCCCCCCCAGAGCCAGCTCGCAGGCCGGATAGCCGGTCGCGTCGCCAAGTGGCCAGTCCGATCGAGGATGTTTCTTTTAAACCATCCCGCGTCGTCCCTGCGTGGCTGGAGTCTGATCCCCAGTAATAGACTCTCAGATCATCACCGTCTTCGATAAAAGAGTTGCCAGTGTAGACCATACCGCAGTCCCAATCGTCGTCGCCACCCAATCCGATGATCGGCGTTCGATCACCGGTTCGCTCCCACGTCCGTCCGTCTCGGCTGGTGACTAGCTGCACGTCCATGTATCCGTCGGTGGACACCGTTCCGTCGGTGCAACGGAAGTCTTGCAGGAAACCAACCAATGCCGGGCCGTAGCGAAAGATGGGCATTCCGTAAAACTGCGTATATCGATCCGGATCGCCTCTTCCCCAAGCGTCGTCGGCCTCATCTGGAATTATAGCTGGGCGAGGCATCGACCATTCCAGCGCATCGGCGCTCTCAGTCCACAGCACCGAGCGACGGCTGTGTCCCCTTACGTTCAGGAATGTCTTTACGATGCCGCGAAACAGGCGATCACGCTCATCAAAAGTGAACCACCCAACATCTGCATGGCCGGGAATTACAGGCTCCACTGGACCGTCGGTCCAGTGGATGCCGTCCTTTGAATATGCCAAGTAGTACCCATCGTAAGGCCCGTAACTTGAACGCCCGTACTCGTAGGCCAACATTGTGTACGTTTTCCCCGGCCCCAGGTGAGGGGTGTGCAGTACATTCTGGTTATGGTCCTGGGTTACAGTCAACGGGCCTCGCGCCGTGGATCTCATTGAAACCCGGTTGAGGTATATGTTGTTGTCAAGGGCGCCGTTGAAGTCCTCGCACCGGCCGAGTGATGGCTTCCGCCAGACCAAACCATCGTCGCTCTCTGCATACAGGTTGATGTATTGCGTTTCCTTTGAGTAGCTCTGGTACCACATTCGGTAGAGATCATCCTCTTTGCGGACCGTGCCTCCGATTCGAAGCATCTCCTCCCATGGACGGTCGGCCGATATAACCGGCTCGGGGCGTTTGAGGCCCGGGTGAACGACCCGAGTTAACCCGCTGGATGCAGCAATGTCATAGTCATCGACGAACAGTGCAATTTCACTCAAAGCGTGCTCTTCTCCATGTGGCCGTTGGTTCGTTGGGCGTATTCTCTCACGCAACCAATTGCAATATCAAAATCCCTATGTACCAATTCAAGCGATTGACCAAGGAAAGAGGGCGGAACATTGTGGCTGAATTACTGATTATCAAAAAGGTTCAACAGCGATTGAAGTGCGGGCGCACGACGGTACATGCCATGCGGCAGCAAAGGCTGCGGGAATGTCACTCGGGACGCTCTAGTCACACCTGCGCCGGGTATGAGAGAAGCACCCCGATCTATACGCAGCAATACGCAAGGTCAGGAAGACCTAGCTCGCGATCAGGCACAGGGCCGCTGGCCAGTCGTACCAGCCGTGGGATGTGACGAAGCCCCTGCTCCACGAGACAGACGCGGTGGTCTCGGCAACCCCAATAAGCGCGCATCCAGTCGGAGAGTCCACCTTCTCGAAACTTTAAATGCGGAAATCGATCAACACAGGGTCCTGACCCTCGAGCCGGGAACAGGGTCGAGGGCGGGCTCAGGGCTAGACGACGATCGGCTCCTCCTCCAGGTCCACCTCCATCAGACGGAGTGAGGGATACGCCTCCTTCTGGTAGACCTGCACTCTGAACCTCTGGTTGTCGGCCACCAGGACGTGTCCTTCATCGGTCAGCTTGACCGACACTGGACGTCGGAAGAACTTCTCAAGGTATACGTCCTCGGACATGAACCTCTGTTTGATGATCTCGGTACTTTGGGCGGCGCCGGCTGCGACGGCCCACTTGGAGAGAGTCGCTGCGCCGTGGAAGACGTCCACGAAGCGTCCGTCGTGTGCAAGCACCTGCACCCGGTCGTTTTTCCAGTCAGCCACATAGATGTCCCCGTCCAGGTCCACCGCCACGCTGGTGGGCCGGTTGAACTGGCCGATGTCGTTCCCTGACGAGCCGAAAGATGCGAGGAACCGCCCGTCGCCGGTGAATTTCTGCACACGGTCGTTGCGCCAGTCCGCGACGTAGACGTTGCCCTCGTGGTCCAACGTAATGCCCCACGGGAGATTGAACTCCCCATCGCCGGTGCCTGGAGAGCCCCAGTTGAGCAGAAACCGGCCGTCTCTCGTGAACTTCTGGATGCGGCTGTTGCAGTGGTCGACCACGAATAGGTTGTCATCGGGGTCAAACACGATGCTGCTGGGGCCGTTCAGCTCACCGTCGCCTCTTCCGGTCGTCCCCCAGTGGGAAACGAATTTCCCAGACTGTTGTACTATCTGGCCTCTGCGGATGATACTTTGCACACCGCCATCGGCAGCTACCTCTTCAGGGTCGATGGTGAAGGCGTTGATGCGGTTGGTCAGCTCGTCCGCGATGTAAAGTAGCCCATCGCGGCCGAAGGCCAAAGAGGTGGGTCTGGCTATCTGCCCTACCCGGGTGCCGACCTCTCCGAACTCACCCAGGTACTCTTCGTCGTCAAAGGTATTGAGGACGATCTTGGCGTGGTCCAGCTGCTGACGGCACAGAACTGCCATCACACCATCCGGTCTGAGCGCCAGGTCCCACGGGTTGTGGTACCAGATATTGTCGGCGCCTCCGATGGACTTTACGTACCGCCACCCCGCTCGCAGCAGCACCTCTTGCTTGGCCATAGCGATCACCTCATGGATATAGAGTCGGGACGCCTCAACCTAGCGCCGTTTCCCGTGCCGCCGGAGCATTGCGGTCCGGACGGCCGGAGTACTGGTGCCTACGCGAGCTGGAAGTCGGGCGTCGCGGCTATGAACGTCAGAAGGCCGGCCACGGTCCGCCCGAAGGCTTTGCGGCCCTCCGCCGTGTCGAGCCCCCGGCTATCGATTTGAGTGGCGTACTCGACAAGGCCCTCTCTGGTGGCGTCCGATACCTCGTAGCATCCGATTAGCTCGAGGCAGCCATCGACCAGCTCTGCCGGCGTGAGTTCGTGGCCCGCGGCGGCCAGCCGCTCATGGATCGCCCGTACGCCGGGCCTGTCGAGATCGCCCATTCTGGACGAGGCGTAGTTGATCCGCTCGATCAGCGAGCCGCTGTCGACCCACTCCTTGCCCGTGTGCCATCCCTCTACCGTGGGAGGGTTGAGGGGCTCCTGACCCATGTTCACCGACCGCACGACGGAGTCGTCCATCAGGTCAATGGGCATCGCCTCCGCAAGGTACCTGCCACCGGTCATGTCGAAGTCGCCGGCAAGCCGGCTGACGCCCACTATGGTCTCCACAGGGCTCTTCATCTTAGCGAATCGCGCCTGCTTGAAGAAGTTGGACAACAGCAGGGCGCGCATGACCGACCTGATGTCGTAGCCCGACTCGACATAGACCCCGGCCAGGGTCTGAATAGCCTCTTCGTCGGGCTCGTCTGAAACGAAGAAGTTGTACAGCTTTGTTGCGATGAACCTGGCAGTTGCCGGATGGCGGACTATGATGTCGATTACGTCCTCGCCGTTGAACCGGCCCGTCTCCCCCAGGAACTCCTTCTCCCCATCGTCGTGGTCCTCGGGTCTGTACTCGAACTTTGGAAATACGGAGCGGTAGGGGCCGGCCCCAATCCTGCGGAAAGTCCAGCCGGTAAAGGCGCGGGCTGCGGCCTTTACGTCGTCCTCGGTGTAGTTGCCGACCCCCATCGAGAACAGCTCAAGCAGCTCGCGACCGTAGTTCTCGTTGGGCTCGTCCTTGTGGCTCTGGCAGTTGTCCAGCCAGAATGACATCGCGGGGTCCTTGGAGAGCTCGACGAGAATGGTCCGAAAGTTGCCCAGGCTGTGCTTTCGAAAGGTCCCGATCTGAGCATCCAGCAACTCGTTAGGCTCGACCTTAACGGCCGCCGTGGCGAAGAGCCCGTGCCAGAACAGCACCATCTTCTCTTCCAACGGCCGGCCCGTCCGGACCATGTTGTAGAGCCAACGAGGTAGGCTGGACCTCCGGAAGCCTACGGTATCGGAAGGGGCCTCGTAGCGATCGAAGAGGTCTTCGTCGGCGGGTGGAGACCCTTCGGGGTGCACGAGGTCCTCGACCGTGGCCTCGTAGCCGCGGGCGGCCAGGTCCTCGAGCTCCGAGAACGTCGCGCCGAATCCGGCCCGTCGCATCAGGTGCGCCATCAGTGCGATGTCGTTGGCGCTCATGATGCCCCTCCTAAGCGGGAAGTGAACCACAGAGGACACAGAGATAGGCGAGAGCAAAAGGCTTTGCAGACACTCTTCCCCTATTTGCTCTCTGTGGTGGACCTCTTTCTAGTTCTTGAACATGTCGAACTGCTCGAAGCGGCCGTTAACGATGGGGTCGGGCTCCAGGCCGAGCCAATGATCGAGGACGGTGGAGTAGGTCGACCGGAAGTCGTTGGTGTACTGGAGATCGCCGTCGAAAAGGTCCTTCTCGTCCCGGGACGGGTACTCGCCGTACACGGCGCCGTCGACGGCGCCGCCGATCACGAAGGCCGTAGCGCCTGCTCCGTGGTCTGTGCCGAAGGAGCCGTTGTCGGCCACGCGGCGACCGAACTCGCTGAACATGAGCACGATCACGTCGTCCTCGCGCCCGTGCTCTCTCATGTCGTCGAAGAAGTCGCCGACCGCCCCGGATACCTCATCCCACAGCTGGGCATGCGTGGCAGCCTGCATGGAATGCGTGTCGAAACTTCCGTGCTGGGAGTAGAAAATCCGGCTGCCCACGTCCGCCAGCAGTACCTGGGCAATGCGCTTGAAGTCCTGGGCGATTGGATTGGACGCGTACTCGACGGCCGAGCTGTACTTCTCCGGCGTGGCTCTCAGGATGTCGGCTCCCTTGAGCGCGTTGGTGCCGGTCTGGCCGAGATAGCCCATCACGCCGCTCTCGACCATGTGCCGCCCGTACATATTGGCGAACGCCTCGATGGCGTACTTCTTGAGCCACTCATCCTCCAGGTCCGGGAACAGCCCGTAGGTCTCCAGGTTGCCCACTGAGGCCACCGGAACACCGACGCTGGCCATCGCTCTCGGCAGCCCCTTGCCAAAGTTGACTCCCAGGATCACGTTCTCCCCCTTGGGATCAATGTGCTTGATCGCGCGACCGAGCCAGCCTTCCGTGCCGATCGCGTCCGGCTCGGCGGTGTGCCAGATGTCCATCGACCTGAAGTGAGACCTCTCGGAGATCCCGTGGCCCAGCCCGTGGACCATCGCCACCTTGCCCTGGTCCCACAGCTCCTTGATGGGCCCCATGCTCGGGTGGAAGCCGTATTCATCGTCTATTTGCAGGACGTCTTCCGGCGCGATGTTCACCTTCGGCCGGTGGTCGTAGTAGTGACCGTCAGTGTAGGGCACCACCGTGTTCAGAGGATCGTTTCCGCCTGAAAGCTGCAATACGACCAGCGCCTTCTCTCGGTGACGTATCGACACCATGACTGTCTCCCATAAAGTCTGTCAATCATTCTGTTTTATTCTATCAAGTCTTGTGCCATAAAGCATTCACCGCGTTACACCTGCTTCGTGCGTCAGTCCAATTCGGCTCCAACTATCCCTTAACCGGAATTCCCCATATCAAGCTGCCTGGATCCAAGCAACGCTCCATCCTCGATGAGAGCCATGTAATATCACTCACGGAGCACCCTGCGACCCGGCTTCTCCTGGTCGCTCCGTCGGCCCCTGTACAAGCCATCCCTAGCAAGATCGGCACGAATCCCAGTACCAGGACAACAGCATGTCTCATCGTGTCACGCATAACCCTGCCTCTGGGGGCAGTATAGACTAGGGGTAAGGAGGGGCCGAGGAGTGGTGCCGTCGTGACCCACAAATCTTGGTCACAGAATGGTCACGAACTGTCAGAGAGTGGCCGGTACGGGTTGTGACGGTCTAACACCACTGACCCCTGTGCCATGGTATGGAGGGGTATTCTCTGGGACGGGCTGATACAAGCCAAAACAGGCACTGTACAACTCAAAAACCGAGGGTCGCGGGTTCAAATCCTGCCGCTCCTGCCACCTCTCCACCGCATGCAATAGGGGCTACCGCTTAGTTGGGGAGCCTCCTTTCTGCCGCCGTAGAGCAGGTAGCCGAGAGGCAATTAAAAAAGCCCTCCGAAGTACGGAGAGCTTGCCGTACCCCTTTGTCCGTTAAGGACCTCGTCGTTTCCTCAGGGCACCTTTATGCGAATGTCTTACCAGCCGCCACACAAACTGGCTCATTCGTTCACGACGTGACCGGCGGCTTGGCAAGCCAAACTGGAGAACGCAGGCGCCCTAAGGATCTCGTCCGGATCGACCTGGTCAAGCGCCGCGTAAACCCAGGCGAGTCTAGCCATCGCATCTCGGATTGAGGGCTCGGCGTCTTCCGCCAGTTTCGCAGCTACTGCGTAGTCTGCTGCTAGCTGTTCGACTACACGTTCGTACTGGGCCGGGGACAGTCGGCCAAGTCCCTGACGGGCCGCACGTTCGGCGGCGTACCGCACTTGCAGACAGGCTAGGCGGCCCGCCGGGTCGGCGACTGGCGTTGGAGTCGGTGCCGCTGGTATAAGCGGATCATTGTTCGAGCAACCGAACAACACAAACAGGAGGATGACTACGAGTCCGACAAGAGCCAACGAACAGCCGCGATTGACGACAGGAGCCTTGCCCAAATCTACGACCCAATCCGCTGCCATGTACCCGTACCTCATGGGACTCGAAGCCCGCGTCTTTGACCGCAGTCCCCGGCGGCAAACTAGACGGTAGTAGCAACGCTTCTCTTCTTCCGCTCGTCGCCAGCGGCCTACGAGCGGATCTACGCTCCGTATCGTTGCTCTACTGGAACGTAATCGACGTCGTAGCCGAAGTAACGTGGCCCCACCAATTCTAGTCCCTCTGGGGTTCGCCATTTCGGAGTGCAGGGGATGCCCACCACGACTACACGGAACCCGTAGCGCATCCCCTCGGTCGTAACGGGCTCCCCGGTCTCAGCGTCCAAGACCGTTATCAGATCCGGCACCGAAACGACGACCTCATCATCCACAATGGCCACCAGATGCTCGTTCTGGAACTGTAGCTTAAGAGTGCTGGCTTTGTAGCGATCGATGCCGGTGAATGTCGCCTCTCCTTTTGCAAACCCTCGTTCCGTCCGTCGTTCCACGTCGACGATCTTGCCGACGAAGATCTCGAATCCGCCGGTGACATCCTTGACCGCATCCACGACGTTTTGGTGGGTAGCCCGCGCCTTTCGGATTGTATGGCCGATCGCCTCTGCCATTGTGATGGTGCCCGGGATCATCACTTCCTTGAGTTGTTTCCCGGTCATGGAGTACATCGCGAACGGGGCTGTCGCCCCCATCTCGACTACGATGGCTCGTGCCAATGTTTCTGCCCAAAGGTTGTCGATGGTCTCGATGATGGCTGAGTTCCCTTTTTCGTCGGCCATGGCCATCGGTGTCGCTGATATGCCAAGCATTGTGGCCGTAACCATCTGCATCTCTGGGAACGCTCGCCCCATCCCATCGGCGTCCACCAACGGGATTCTTAGACTAGCGGCCACTATGAACGGGGTCGTGGAATTGAAACCGCCCGCCTCGATGGATACTGTATAGTCCAGCTTGGCTCCTATGTGCACTTCGAGAGCCTGGAAAGCTCGGACTATCTCATCTCCATTTGGGATCTTCTCAATGAAGACGGTGGGCGCGCCCATGACGCCGCAGGTGGCCGCCAAGCTATCGTCGTCAATCTCATCGACTTCGATTAGCTTCACAGGACCATGCTCTTCGATGGCTTGAATGGCCATCAGTTTTCCTATGTATGGGTCACCGCCTCCCCCAGTGCCCAGCACGGCTGCTCCCAAGGCAATGTCGTCCATGTCGGTCGCATGAATGAGTCGCATCGATAATGTTCGCTTCTCAGGAGGCGGAGGTGTACGACAGTGCCAGGTCGCCAACAGCCTTGACTCTGACCCTGGTGGCATTGCTGGGCAGGTAGGTTAAAGGCACTTCTTCGATGTCCACGATCTCCACGGTTTCCGGCTTCGCTCCTGCCTCTATCGCTTTGTCTCTGGCCTCCTGTTTGGCCTGGTCGAGGGCCTCGTTCCTAGACATATTCTCCATCGAGAAGACGCGATCGATCTCCCCTCCAACCTGTGCTATCGCTGCTCCGACGGCGTTGGCAACGACGAAGTGGTCGGGTTTAATGATCTCGGACGCGCCCTGTACCGGCTTGGAAACTAGGATTGAACCCCCTCCAACCAGAATCACTGGGATGGGCTTGGCGCTGGTCCTAATCCGGTCCACGGCGTTGTCTACGATTGTCTGTATCGCTGTCAGAGAGTCCTCAATCAGGCTAGAGTCCAGGGATT